>JAYSMB010000645.1:0-8817 GCA_043725065.1 Burkholderiales bacterium | reverse complement strand
GGGGCAGCGCCAAGCAGCGCTGTCAAAAGCAAGGCCCCAGCGCGAAAACAGGCGACGCCCGCGTCTCGCATCACGCGAGGCCACCCTCCGTGCGGCTCGCTCGGGGCGAGCCTCGATACCGATTCGACGTTCAAGATATCTCCTCTTTCAATGCTGATCTGTACCGCAGCGGACGCTGCCGGCTCCGCGTTCAAGTGTGACCCCGGCGACGATCGATGACGCGCCGCGCCTTGCCGACGAGGGTGCGCTCGAGCGTGTCGGGAAGGCCGACGGTGACCGCCGTGGTGATGCCGATCAATGTCTTGATGCGATGTCGCAGCGCCGCCGCGACGGCGGCACGATCGGCCTCGGCATGCGTGGGCAGCAACTCGCAGCGCACTTCGACATCGTCGAGATTGCCTTCGCGCGTCACCACGAGCTGGTACTGCCCGGAGAGTTGCCCGTGCTTGAGGACCAGTTCCTCGATCTGGGTCGGGAACAGGTTGACGCCGCGGATGATCAGCATGTCGTCGCTGCGGCCGACGATCTTGCCCATGCGGCGCATGGCGCGCGCGGTCGGCGGCAGCAGCCGCGTCAGGTCGCGCGTTCGATAGCGGATGACCGGCAAGGCTTCCTTGGTCAGCGTCGTGAAGACGAGCTCGCCTTGCTCGCCATCGGGCAGCACCTCGCCGGTCTCCGGGTCGATGATTTCGGGATAGAAGTGGTCTTCCCAGACGACCGGCCCGTCCTTGGTCTCGATGCATTCGCTGGCCACGCCCGGGCCCATCACTTCCGACAGGCCGTAGATGTCGACCGCGTCGATGCCGGCATTCGTCTCGATCTCCTGGCGCATCGCCTCGGTCCATGGCTCGGCGCCGAAGATGCCGATCTCGAGGCTGGTCGATCTTGGGTCGATTCCCTGTCGCGCCAGCTCTTCGATCAGCACCTGCATGTACGAAGGCGTGACCATGATGATGTTCGGCTTCAGGTCGCAGATGAGCTGCACCTGCTTCTCGGTCTGCCCGCCCGACATCGGGATCACCGTGCAGCCCGCGCGCTCGGCCCCGTAGTGCGCGCCGAGGCCGCCGGTGAACAGGCCGTAGCCATAGGCCACGTGGACCATGTCGCCAGGCCGGCCACCAGCGGCGCGGATCGATCGCGCGACCAGGTCGGCCCAGGTGTCGATGTCCTTCAGGGTGTAGCCGACGACGGTCGGTTTGCCGGTCGTTCCCGATGAGGCGTGAATGCGCGCGACCCGCTCTTTCGACACGGCGAACATGCCGAACGGATAGCTGTTGCGCAGGTCGCTCTTGACGGTGAAAGGAAACTTCGCCAGGTCGGCCAGCGACTTCAGATCGGACGGGTGCATGCCCTTCGCGACGAACGCCTGCCGGTAGTGCGGAACGTTGTCGTAAGCGTGCTTCAGGCTCCACCGCAGGCGCCGCAGTTGCAGAGCGCGCAACTCGTCCTGGCTGGCCCGCTCGATCGGTTCGAGCTCGCCGGGCAGCGGTCGCTTCGCCGTCATGAAGGCTCCTTCACCGCGATCACGGTGCGACCGGTCAGGCTGTGCGAGCGGCCGCGGACCAGCGCGATGCGCACGCCGTGCTGGTTGGTGACAACCATGTCGTAGACGCCGGTACGGCCGGCCCGCGAGGTCTCGGCCGCATTCGCGGTGAGCACGTCGCCGCGATGCGCCGGGGCGAGAAAATCTACCGTCAGCCCGGCCGCGACGGTGACCACGTTGCGCGAGTTGCAGGCGAACGCGAATGCCGAATCGGCCAGCGTGGTGATGAAGCCGCCGTGGCAGATCTCGTGGCTGTTCAGCATGTCGTCGCGAACCGTCATGGTCAGGGTTGCCGTGCCTTCGCCCACCTCGACGATCGTCATGCCGAGGCCGCGCGAGGCACGGTCATCGGCGTACATATTGGCCGCGACAGCGGCCGGCGTGACGGACCAGACGGCTTCCATTCGCCTTCAGCGATCCGTGAACACGGGCGCACGCTTGGCCATGAACGCGGCGACGCCTTCGAGGTAGTCGTGCGAGGCGCCGAGGACGGTCTGCAACGCGGCCTCGTGGCTCAGCGCGGACGCGAAGTCGAGATGCTGCGAGGCATCGATCGCGGCACGCGCGGCGACCAGCGCGCGCGTCGGCATCGCGACGATGCGTTGCGCGACGGCGCGGACTTCGGAATCGAAGACCAGATCGTCGACGCACTTCCAGATCAGGCCCAGCCGCTCGGCGTCTTGCGCAGGCAGCTTGTCGCCGAGCAAGGCCAGGCCGAGTGCCTGGGCCCGGCCGACCAGCCGCGGCAGCAGCCATGTGCCGCCGCAATCGGGAACCAGGCCGATCTTTGCAAAGGCCTGGAGGAAGCTGGCCGATCGCTTGGCAATCACGAGGTCGCAGCAAAGCGCCAGGTTGGCGCCGGCACCGGCTGCGACGCCATTGACGGCGGCGATCACCGGCACCGGCATCGAGCGCACGCGCAGGGCCAGCGGCTTGTAGAAGCGCTCGACCGTAGCGCCGACATCGGTCGGCGTGCCTCCGGGTTCGAGATTGGGCGCGACCGACGGATCGGCGAGATCCTGTCCGGCGCAAAAGCCGCGGCCGCTGCCGCTCAGGACGAGACAACGAACCTCGGAATCCGTGGCCGCGGCGTCGAGCGCCGCAGCCAGCTCGGCATGCATCGCCGCCGTGAAGCTGTTGAGTGCCTTCGGGCGATTCAGCGTCAGCGAGCGGACGCCGGCTTCCTGCGACACCAGGACGAGCGGTTCTTGCACGGGCTTGTCTCCTCGATCGTCGCGGCGATCTTGCCGTTTTCAGGGTCCGCCAGCGCAAATCAACTTCGACCGACCGGTAGGTAAAGTATAGAGCGACGATCCGGACTGGCGCAAGCGCGCCGCGCCAGCTTCAATCGGGGCCGAGAAAACTCAGCGGACGCCGCTCCGCTGCGCTCCCGGCATGGCCTGGCAACGGCGTACGACACGAGCGACCCGCGGGTCGTCGAGACTCACGTCGTGCTCGACGCCGCTCTTGCCGCGGAACTTGAGAAAGAGACGACTGCCTTTCACGTCGGCATGGCGGTTGCGCAGGGTCGTGAGTCCGTACGACCGGTTGGTCCGCGTGTACTCGTCGTTGCCGATCCGGATCAGCGTCGTGTCGAGCAGGCGGACCAGCGTGGCCAGCACCGTCGCGCGTCGCGGCGTCATGCCGACGGGAGCAGCCAGATCCGCCTTGACGCGAGCGCGAATGCGCGGCAAGACCGCGCCGAACTCGAGCATCCGCTCGAACTTGTCGGCGTCGCGCGCCAGCCGCCATTCGGCGTGATAGCGGTACTGCTTGCGGCCCCGCGCGTCGCGACCGGTCGCCTGCGGGTGGCCGTCCGCGCGCGCGCAGATCCAGACTTGTTCGTAGGCCGGCGGGACGGCAAGCGCGCAAATCCGCTTCAGCTCGGCGGCCTTGCGGATCCGCCGACCGTCGACGCCGCGGTAGGCAAAGCCATCGCCGACGCGTTCGCGGCGAATCCCCGGCTTGTCGTCGTTGACCCAGACCGGCCGGACGGTGTTGGCGGTGCCGCCGAGGGTGGCGTCGTCGTGCGGCGGGTCGATGGTCGCGGTGCAAGGCTCATGCCGCATTCGCAGGGGCAGGGAGAACCCCAATTCGTGCCTCGTCAACCGCCGTCGCGACGAGCCCGATCGCAGTTCTGCCCGGCAAAAGTTGCCGCAAGTCATACCCGACAAGGTCCGGTGTTAGCGGGTGGGCCAAGCCTCAACAGCTTCTTCTCCGGGGCGAGATTTCAGGCGAGCAAGCCACGAGCGCAGTGGCACGGGGGTTGCGTAGTGACTCACCTCGAGTGCACGCCGCGCACCCGGCCCAAGCGGCCGTTTCCGTCTTCTCGAAAGGCCCTTCGCATGACATTTCCCGCGCTGCGGACAACACAGCGACAACAGCACGCCGTTACGCCTCGACTGCAGCATGCGGTCCGCCTGCTGCAACTGTCGTCCCTGGATTTCGCGCAGGAAGTGCACGACGCGATGGGACGCAATCCCTTTCTCGAAATAGAGGAACCGGCGCAGGAAGCGACCCACAGCGACGACGTGGGGCCCGGCAACGCGGTCGACCTGAACGCCGGCGACTCCGACGCGCCGATCGGCGACTCGCCCTACGAGCGCGACAGCTGGCAGCAGTCCTCGTCCAGCGTCCGCACGCAAGGGTCCGAAAGCGACATCGGCGCGCTCGACCTGATCGCCGCGGAGATCAGCCTGCGCGCGCATCTGCACACGCAGATCAATGTGTTGCCGCTTTCGCCGCGCGACCACGCACTGGCCTGCGCGATCGTCGAATCGCTCGACGACGACGGCTATCTGCGTACGCCGCTCGACGAGCTTGGTGTCACCAGCGGCATGCTTCCCGAGGTCGATGAGGCGGAGATGCTGATCGCGCTCAAGCGCGTGCAGTCGCTCGATCCCTGCGGCGTCGGCGCGCGCAATGTCTCGGAGTGCCTGCGGTTGCAGATCTCGACCATCGAAGACGAAGACGGTCGCGAAACGGCGCGCCGCATCGTCACCGATCACCTCGATCGCCTGGCCCAGCACGACGTCAACGGTCTGGCCCGCTTGCTGAAGAAATCGCCGGCCGCGATCGAGGCCGTATGCGAACGCATCCGCCATCTCAACCCACGCCCGGGCTGGACCGTGGAGTCGGCGGCCACGCAATACATCACGCCCGACATCCTCGTGCGCAAGATCCGCGGCCGCTGGACGGCGACGCTCAACCGCGGCGTCGTGCCGCGGGTTCGTCTCAACCAGAGTTACGCCGCCCTGTTCCAGCAGCACCGCGGCGCGCGCAACCCGGAGCTGGCCCTGCATCTTCAGGAAGCGCGCTGGACTGTGAAGAACGTGCGGCAGCGGTTCTCGACCATCCTCATGGTCAGCGAGGCCATTCTCAAACGGCAGCAGCACTTTCTCGAATTCGGGCCGATGGCGATGAAGCCGCTCGGCCTGCGCGAGATCGCCGAAGAACTGGGTCTGCACGAATCGACCGTCTCCCGCGTCACCAACAACAAGTACATGGCGACGCCCGCCGGCGTGTTCGAGCTGAAGTACTTCTTCTCGCGCGAGATGGCGACGGCGAGCGGCGGCGCCTGCTCGGCGACGGCGATTCGTGGTGTGATCAAGGGCATGATCGACGCCGAGAGTTCGGCCGCACCTCTGTCCGACGCACAAATCGCCAGGCTGCTGGTCCGCCAGGGGCTTCAGGTGGCGCGCCGCACGGTCACCAAGTACCGCCAGTTGCTGAAGCTTCCGTCGGTGGAACGGCGCCGTCGCGTCGGCCCGCCTGTTCCGGCTGCCTGCTGAACGTGGCGGGAGACTCGCAACACCAGCACCCGGCAGACATCGCTGCCGGGCCGAGCCCGTTGAACACTCCTTTCGACGACTCGCTTTTCGACGTGGCCGCGGCCACGCCGGCCCTCAGCTGGAGCGCGACGAGTGCCCGCACGAACGACTGGCTCAGCCCGTCGTGGGATGTGTTCACGGGACGCTCGCGCGAGGACTTGCGCGGCGAAGGCTGGATCCGGTCGGTCCACCCCGAAGACCTCGACCGCTGCCTCGGCATCCGGGCCACCAGCTTCGAGGCGCAGAGCGCTTTTGCGATGGATCTGCGTCTGCGTCGCCACGACGGCGAATACCGCTGGTTCGTCGACAACGGCGTGCCTCGGCGTGCTGCTGACGGCGCCGTGATGGGTTTTGTCGGCAGCGCCATCGACATTCACGAGCGCAAGAAGCTCGAAGAAAGCCTGGCCGAGCGTACCCAGGCCCTGCGCTTGGCCGAACGCCGCCAGGGACAGTTTCTGGCGATGCTCTCGCACGAGTTGCGCAACCCGCTGGCACCGATCGCCAATGCGGCGAGCGTCTTGCGGACGCTCGAGCACAGCAACCCGATCCTGGTCCGTCTGCGCGAGATCCTCGAACGCCAGGTCGGCCGGCTAGGCCGCCTCGTCGAAGAGCTGATCGACGTGACGCGCGCGGCGCAAGGGCAGATCTCGCTGGTCCGCGAACGCGTCTCGATCGACAGCGTCGTCCAGGCGGCGGTGGCGAACAGCCACGACAAGCTCAATGCCGCGAACCACAAGCTCGAGGTCGATGTGCCCGACGAGCGGCTTCACGTGCGTGGCGACTCCGTCCGCCTGGCCCAGGCCCTGGCCAATCTCATCGGCAACGCCGCCAAGTTCACGTTCGATCCGGGCGTCGTCTCGATCACCGTGCGGCGCGCCGGCAAGACGGTTCAGCTATCGGTCAAGGACTCCGGGCAGGGCATCGCACCCGAGTTCCTGCCGCATGCGTTCGAGCTTTTCGCGCAGCAGGACCAGACCCTGGCGCGCACCCTGGGCGGCCTGGGCGTCGGGCTGACGCTGGCTCGTCGCATTGCCCAACTGCACGGCGGCGACGTCGAGGCGTTCAGTGGAGGCATCGGCAAAGGCTCGGAGTTGATCCTCTGGCTCCCCCTTCTCGACGAGGTGGCGGCGGAAGCGCCGGCCGACGCGCCACGCCTGAGCGAGAGTTGCCGCGTGCTTATCGTCGAAGACAACGCCGATGCGCTCGAGAGCCTGCGGCTACAGATGGCGTTGTGGGGCAACGAGGTCAGCACCGCGCGCAGCGCCGAAGAAGCGCTGGTCGTTGCCGCCTCTTCGCGGCCGCAGATCGTCCTGTGCGACATCGGCCTGCCCGGCATGGACGGCTATCGCCTGGTCGGCGCCTTGCGCAAGGCCCTGGGCGGCGCGCCGATCGTGTTCGCCGCGGTAACGGGCTATGCGAGCGGCGACGACCAGGAGCGCGCTCTGGCGGCAGGATTCGATTCCTTCCTCGTCAAGCCCCTGCAGCCGGAAAGCTTGAGTCGCCTGATGCGCGCCGCGGTCAGCCGGACGACATAGCGCCCAGGCGGCACCGGTCAACGCGATTCGTCGAGCGCGCCCGGTTCGCTTACGGAGTCGTCGCCGTCTGTGGCGTATTCCTTGAGGCGGTTGTAGAGGGTCTTCAGGCTGATGCCGAGGGTCGCCGCCGTCTTTTCCTTGTGTCGCCCGAAATACTCCAGCGTCGCCAGCGTCAACTGGCGCTCGACCTCGGCCAGCGACATGCCGACGCGAACCGTCAGCGTCGCCGCGCTCCCGGCGACCGGGGCCGCGCCCGGCATTTCCGGCAGGCAGTCATCGACGATCGTCGCACCCGGGGCCATCACGTAGGCGCGGTAGACAACGTTGCGCAATTCGCGCACGTTGCCGGCCCAGCGGTACTGGGCCAGACGCGCCAGCACTTCCGGAGCGAAGCGCTTTTTCGCGCCTTCGCGCGCGCCGATCTGGTCGAGAAAGTGGCTGGCGATGAGCGGCACGTCTTCGGCACGATCGCGCAAGGCCGGCAGGTGAATCGGAAACACGTTCAGGCGATAGAGCAGATCTTCGCGCAGCTTGCCACTGGCCACGGCCTGGAGCGGGTTGCGATTGGTCGCGGCGATCAGGCGCACGTCGGTTTCCTGCACCTGCGTCCCGCCGACGCGCATGAAGGTCCCGGTCTCGAGCACACGCAGCAGCTTGACCTGCAGGTCGAGCGGCATTTCGGTGACTTCATCGAGGAACAGCGTGCCGCCGTTGGTGCGCTCGAAGAAACCCAGATGCTGGCGATCGGCGCCGGTGAAACTGCCCTTTTCGTGGCCGAAGATTTCGCTCTCGATCAGGTGCGGCGAGATCGCGCCGCAGTTGACGGCGAAAAAGGGCTTGGCGCGGCGCCGGCTGAGGTCGTGCACGGTTCGCGCGACGATCTCCTTGCCGCTGCCGCTTTCGCCCGTGATGAAGACCGAGACCGACGTTCCCGCGACGCGCGCGATTTGCTGGTAGACGCGCCGCATCGGTGCCGAGCGGCCCCAGAGGGCGCCGAAATGGCCTTCCGATTCGAGTTGCGAGTCGAGGTCGCCGCTGGCTGCCTTCAACGCGGACGGCCTGGTCACACGGGAGAGCACGCCCTGCAGCTGCTTCAGGCTCATCGGCTTGACGAGGTAGTCGGCCGCGCCCAGGCGCAGCGCCTGGATCGAGGTGTCGAGACTGGCGTGGCCGGTGATCAGGACCAGCTCGGCGTTGGGCGAAGATTTCGCGTCCCGGAACAACTCCATGCCGCTGCCGTCGGGCAACATCAGGTCGAGCAGGACGATGTCGGGCTCCTGCAGCGCGAGCTGGCGACGTGCGTCGCGCAGCGTTCCGGCCGTCGCCACCGTGAAGCCTTCGCTGGCGATCAGCATGGCCATGGTCTCGGCCGCATCGGCATCGTCGTCGACCAGAAGAGCGTGCGGCAAGAAAAATCCTCGGTGAGCGGGTGTGTGGCGATCGTAGGCACGATGTCCGCCTACGGCAACCGGGGCGCTCGTATTCGCCAGTAGGAAAAAACCTACGTCGCGGGGATGCGTGCGCGCCGTCAGAATCGGCGCATGCCCGTCGAATTCATTCTTTTTGGCGCCGTACTGGTCGGCGTCGCGCTGTTTCATCGCCACACGATGCGGATCGCAGTCGGCGGGGCGATCGTCATCGCGCTTTACAAGATTCTGCTTTCGCCATTCAGGACCGGCGCCGGCATTGGCGGCTTCGCTCTGCATCTGCAGCACGAGTGGGTGATCCTGGTCAACCTCTTGCTGCTCCTGCTCGGCTTCGCTCTTCTCGCCGATCTGTTCGAGAAGAGCGCGGTGCCGGCGGCCTTGCCGAAATTCCTGCCCGACGACTGGAAAGGCTGCTTCGTCCTCCTCGTGCTGGTGTTCGTGCTGTCGAGCTTTCTCGACAACATCGCCGCCGCGATGATCGG
>JAYSMB010000644.1:0-4152 GCA_043725065.1 Burkholderiales bacterium | reverse complement strand
AATCGCCGAGCTCTCTCTGTATCACGTGCTCGGCAAGCTTCCCGAGCCAAAGCTCGCCCACAAAGTCTTCTAACGAAGCAAAATTTTAAGCAACTCCGCGTTTCGACTCGGCCGGCATGCCACAGCTACTTCTAGTCGGCACTCTGCTGAGGTTCGCATTCACACCGGTGAAAAGCGATCCACTGCGTCGGTGATGATCGCATCGATGCCGAGCAGGGCGAGGCGCTGCGCTTCGGCCGGGTCGTTGACGGTGTAGACCAGGGCGTGCATGCCGGCGCCGCGAATCTGCGTCAGCACATCGACGTCGACCTGCGAGTAGGCGGTGACCACGGCGACGCAGCCGAGCGCCCTCGAGAGTTGCAGCCAGCCGGGGCGCAGCGTGTCGAGCAGCAGGGCGCGCGGCAGGGCTGGCGCGGCGAGCATCGCGGCTGCAAGCGAAGCTGGCTGGAACGAGCTCAGCAGCGGCGCCAGCGCCGCGCCGCGCCAGAGCGCCATCGCCCGTTCGGCGATGACGCGGCCAGTTTCTTCTTCGCTGCCCGGCGTCGGCTTGATCTCGATGTTGAGCGCGAAGTCGTTGCCTAGGCAGTAGCGGGCGACGGCCTCCAGCGAGGGCAGTGGCTCGCCTGCGAAGCCGCGACCGTGCCAGGTGCCGGCGTCGAGGCGCGACAGCTCGCTCCAGGTGAACTGCGCCGCCAGGCCGTGGCCGTTGGTCGTGCGCTGCAAGGTGTCGTCGTGGAGCAGGAACGGAACGCCGTCGGCCGAAAGCTTGACGTCGCATTCGAAGGCGCGGTAGCTGAAGCTGGCGCCGACCCGGAACGCGGCGAGCGTGTTTTCCGGCGCCAGCTTGCCCGCGCCGCGATGTGCGACCCAGCGGGGATACGGCCAGCGAGCCATGGCACGCCCTCAGGCGCCGACGCGCGCCGAAGTCGCCGCGTCGAACCAGTGAAGCTGATGCGCTGCGACGGCCAGGCTCACGATGTCGCCGACCTTCGGATACGACGCGGTCGCGTCGAGGCGCGCGGTGAACAGCGTCTCGCCGAGCGCGCCGTAGACGAGTCGTTCGGCGCCCAGCATCTCGAGTGCCTGCACGCGCAGCGGCCAGCCCGAGGCCGAAAGATCGAACGACAGCTCGACGTGCTCGGGCCGGACGCCCATCACGAGATCGCCGCTGCGCGGCGCCGGCGCGGGCAGCGGCAGAAGCTGACCGCTCGCGGCGAAGCCCGTGCCATCGGCATGGCCGCGCACAAGATTCATCGGCGGTGAGCCGATGAAGCCGGCCACGAAGGTCGTGGCCGGCCGGTGATAGACCTCGTCGGGCGTGCCGATCTGCTCCATGCGTCCGGCGTTCATGACGATCATGCGTTCGGCCAGCGTCATCGCCTCGACCTGGTCATGGGTGACAAACAGCGAGGTCGTGCGCAGCTCGCGGTGCAGCTTCTGGATCTCGAGCCGGGTCTGCGCGCGCAGCTTGGCGTCGAGGTTGGAGAGCGGCTCGTCGAACAGGAACACGGCGGGCTGGCGGACGATCGCGCGACCCATGGCGACGCGTTGCCGCTGCCCGCCCGAAAGCTCGCGCGGCTTTCTCGCGAGGAAAGGGCCAAGCTCGAGAATCTTCGCCGCCTTGTCGACGCGCGCCTGGATCTCGGCCTCGGGCACCTTGGCGATCTTCAGGCCGTAGGCCATGTTCGCGAACACCGTCATGTGCGGATAGAGCGCGTAGTTCTGGAACACCATCGCGATGTCGCGCTCGGAAGGCTCCTTGTCGTTGACGACCTTGCCGCCGATCCGGATCTCGCCGTTCGAGATCTCTTCGAGCCCGGCGACCATGCGCAGCAGCGTCGACTTGCCGCAGCCCGAAGGCCCGACGATGACGACGAACTCGCCGTCGGCGATCTCGGCGTTGACGCCGTGGATCACCTGGTTCGCCTTCGGCCCGGTGCCGTAGCGCTTGACGACGTTCCTGAGAGAGATCGCACCCATGTTCTCGTGTTCCCGCTGCACCCTTGCGGGCGTCACTTCTCGGTATCGACCAGGCCCTTGACGAACCATCTCTGCATCAGGATGACGACCAGCGCCGGCGGGATCATCGCCAGGATCGCGGTTGCCATCACCAGGTTCCACTGGTTCTGCGAGTCGCCGCCCGCGATCATCCGCTTGATGCCGATCACGACCGGGTACATGTTCTCTTCGGTCGTCACCAGCAGCGGCCACAGGTACTGGTTCCAGCCATAGATGAACTGGATCACGAACAGCGCGGCGATGCTCGTTTTCGAGAGAGGGACGAGCACGTCGATGAAGAATCGCATTGGCCCCGCGCCGTCGATTCTTGCCGCCTCGACGAGTTCGTCGGGCACGGTCATGAAGAACTGCCGGAACAGAAATGTCGCAGTCGCCGAGGCGATCAGCGGCACGGTCAGGCCGGCAAAGCTGTTCAGCATGTGCAGGTCGGCGATGACCTTGTAGGTGGGCAGGATGCGCACCTCCACCGGCAGCATCAGCGTAACGAAGATCGCCCAGAAGAAAAACTCGCGAAAGCGGAAGCGGAAGTAGACGATCGCGAATGCCGACAGCAGCGAGATCGCGATCTTGCCGACGGCGATCACGACCGCAGTCACCAGGCTCACGAACATCATGCGGCCGACCGACGCGGTCGAGCCGGCGCCCTGGCTGCCGCCGACCAGTGCGCGGGTGTAGTTCTCGATCAGGTGCGGGCCCGGCAGCATCGGCATCGGCACCTGCACGATCTCCTCGGCGGTGTGGGTCGAGGCGACCAAAGCGATGTACAAGGGAAACGCCACGACCAGGACGCCCATGATCAGGATCGCATGGGCCAGGATGCCCAAGGTCGGACGGCGTTCGACCATCAGTAGTTCACCTTCTTCTCGACGAAGCGGAACTGCAACACCGTGAGCGCGATCACGATCACCATCAGCACCACCGACTGGGCCGCCGAGCCACCGAGATCCAGTGCCTTGAAGCCGTCGAAGTAGACCTTGTAGACCAGGATCGAGGTCGCCTTGCCCGGCCCGCCCTGCGTCGCCGCATCGACGATGCCGAAGGTGTCGAAGAATGCGTAGACGACGTTGATCACGAGCAGGAAGAACGTAGTCGGCGAGAGCAGCGGGAACTGGATCGTCCAGAAGCGCCGCCAGGGCCGGGCGCCGTCGATCGCCGCGGCCTCGATCAGCGACTTGGGGATGCTCTGGAGGCCGGCGACGAAGAACAAGAAGTTGTACGAGATCTGCTTCCAGACCGCAGCCATGACGATCAGCGACATCGCCTGGCGACTGTCGAGCAGGTGGTCCCAGTTGATGCCGAGGTTGCGCAGGGCGTAGGCGATGACGCCGATCGATGGCGAGAACATGAAGAGCCACAGGACGCCGGCGATCGCCGGGGCGACGGCGTATGGCCAGACGAGCAGGGTGCGATAGAAGGTGGTGCCGCGCACGACGCGGTCGGCGAAGACGGCGAGCACGAGCGACAGGCCGATGCCGAGCACGGCGACGAGTATTGAGAACACGGCAGTCGTGCCGAATGAGGCCAGATAGGTCTCGTCGTGGAACAGGTTGGCGAAGTTCGCGAGTCCCACCCATTCGACAGTGGTGCCGAAGGCGTCCGACTGCTGCATCGACTGCAGCACCGCCTGGCCGGCCGGCCAGAAGAAGAACACCGCGATGACGATCGCTTGCGGCGCGAGCAGCGCCCACGGCAGCCAGCCGGAGCGGAATACGACTCGCTTTTCAGCCGCCATGGCGAACAGGTCCTGTCAGGACTTGTTCGCCTTCTCGAACCTCTCGAGCAACTCGTTGCCGCGCTTGACGATGGCGTCGAGCCCTTCCTTCGCGCTCTTCTTGCCCGCCCACACGTCCTCCAGCTCCTCGTCCTCGATCGCCCGAATCTGCACGTAGTTGCCGAGGCGGATGCCGCGCGACTTGTCGGTGACCTTGCGGATCATCTGCGTCACGGCGACGTCGGTGCCGGGCTTTTCCTTGTAGAAGCCCGACTTCTCGGTCAGCTGGTAGGCGGCGGTCGTGATCGGCAGGTAGCCGGTCCGCTTGTGGCTGGCGGATTGCACTTGCGGGCTCGACAGGTAGCTGAAGAACCTGGCGACGCCCTTGTATTCCTCGGGCTTCTTGCCGGCGAGGACCCAGA
>JAYSMB010000643.1:0-3921 GCA_043725065.1 Burkholderiales bacterium | reverse complement strand
CCTCGCCCGCGCGCGCTACGACGTGCTGCTCGCCACGCTGCGGCTGCGCCAGGCGTCCGGCCAGCTCACGCCCAGCGACGTCCTGGCAGTCGACCGGCTGCTGGCGCGCTCAGCGCGCCAGTAGCCGGTCATCGCCTCGCGATACAGGGCAGCTCCCTCCCCGCTTCGCGCCCCTCCCTCCAGGAGGGAGGGGCGGGCCCCCCTCGGAGCCCCTTTGCTTGCGCGGAACGCACACTTCTTGACGTAGTGCACACCAGCGCTTGACGCGGCGGTCGGACAATCGGGCTTCGCCTCGGGGAGCCGCGAATGGCCGTTTCACCTCAGTTGCAAGCCGCGATCGCCGCGCATCGCTTCGGCCTTGGCGAGCCGAGCCTGGGCATCGTCGGCGGCGATGCCCAAGGCTGGCTTACCGCGCAGATCGGCCCGGCCGACGCGCCGCGCGGCGCGGGCCTGCTCGATACCCGGCAAGCACTCGAGCTGGTGGCCGCCGAGCGCGAGAGAAGGCAACTCGCAAAGAATCCGCCGGCGGGCATGACGGCTCAGCAAGTGATTGCCGGCCACTACCGCGACACCCTCTTCGCCGACGCGCGCTCGCGACTGGCCACCGCCGCGGCGACGAAGCGGCCATTCGCCGAGCGTCTGCAATGGTTCTGGGCCAATCACTTCACGGTCTCGGTGATCAAGGGCTCGACCCGCAGCCTGGTCGGCGCCTTCGAGCGCGATGCGATCCGGCCCAACATCGCCGGCCGTTTCGAGACCCTGCTGGTCGCTTCGACGACGCATCCAGCGATGCTGCGCTACCTCGACAACTGGCTTTCCGCCGGCCCGCACTCGCGCGTCGTCGCATTCGAAGCGCGACGTGCGACCCGGATGGAAGAAGGTGCGCGCGTCTCCGGCATCAACGAGAACCTCGCGCGCGAGGTTCTCGAGCTGCACACGCTGGGCGCCGAAGGGGCGCGCGCCGGCGTCTACACCCAAGCGGACGTGACCTCGTTCGCCTCGGTGCTGACCGGCTGGCGGATCGCCCGAGACCCGATCGCCGGCGGGTCGCTGTTCGACGCCAACTGGCATGAGCCGGGCAGGAAGACCGTACTCGGCAAGAGCTATGGCGAAGGTCCCGATGCCTTGCGCGAAGTGCTGCGCGACCTGGCCCGACATCCGGCGACCGCCCGCTTCGTCTCGACCAAGCTTGCGCGCCATTTCGTGGCCGACGAGCCGCCGCCGGCGCTGGTCGATCATCTCGCCGTGGTCTACCTGAAAAGCGACGGCCAACTCGGCGAGGTCTATCGCGAACTGATCCTTCACGATGGCGCGTGGAGCGCCGAGCCGGCCAAGCTGAAGACGCCGGAAGAGTTCGTGGTCTCGACGGCACGCCTTCTCGCGAGCGGCGATCGCCTGTTCGAGCGGCCCGGCATCGTGAGCGCGGCCGGCATGCCGATCGACAATCTTGTCAACCCGATCGCCGCGCTCGGACAGCGGCCGATGGCCGCGCCCTCGCCGGCCGGCTGGAGCGATCGCGCCGAAGACTGGCTCGGCCCCGACGCGGTCTGGAAACGCGTCGAATGGGCGACCCGCCTCTCCGACCGCGCCGGCCGCGGCGTCGACGCGCGTCGCCTCGCTGCCGAAAGCCTCGGCCCCCGTCTCGGCGCGGAGACGGCGCGGCAGATCGAGCGTGCCGCCGACGGTTCGCAGGCACTTACCCTGCTCCTGCTCGCACCCGAATTCCAGCGCCGCTGAGTCGCATCGAGGACATCCCATGAGCTTGCCGTTCGACCCTCTAGACCCCGGCGCACGCGGCGCCCCGCAAAGCCCTCTGCGCCGCCGTCTGTTCGCGGCGGCGGCCGTCACCGGCAGCCTGGCGGCCTGGCCCACGCTCAGTCTGGCTGGCGCCGCCGGGCCGGGGACGAATCGCTTCGTCCTCGTCATCCTGCGCGGCGGCATGGACGGCCTGGGCGCCGCGCCCGCCATCGGCGATCCCGACTTCGCCGCAGCGCGCGGACCGCTCGGCCAGTTCGGCGCGCCGCCCCTGGCCATCGACGGCACGTTCTCGCTCAATCCGAATCTCGCCGAGCTGCATGCCATGGTCGGACGCGGCGAGGCGGCGGTGGTACACGCGGTCGGCCTGCCCTATCGGGAACGATCGCATTTCGACGCGCAACAGGTGCTTGAAAGCGGCGGCGTACGGCCCTACGAGATCGCGACCGGCTGGCTCGGCCGTGCCCTGGCCGCCAGCGGCCACAAGGGCATCGCCCTCAACACCACGGTGCCGCTGGTGCTGCGCGGGCGGGCCGACGTCGACACCTGGGCGCCTTCGGCATTGCCCGATCCATCGGCCGACCTGGTCGCGCGACTCGAACGCATGTACGCCGGCGACCCCGCGCTCGCCACCGCGCTCGAACGCGCGCGGCGCCTGCACCTCGACACGCCGCCGCCGATGCGAGACGCGGCAATGGGCATGGCGGCGAACGGCGTGCGCCCGGGTGCCTTCGTCACGCTCGCCACGCGTGCGGCCGAGTTCCTGAACCAACCCAGCGGACCGCGGGCGGCGGTGCTCGAGATCGGCGGCTGGGACACGCACGCCAACCAGGCCAACGCCAATGGCCCGCTCGCCGGCGCGCTGCGCCAGCTCGACGCCGGTCTGGCCGCCTTGCGCACCGGCCTGACCAGCGGCGACGCCTGGAGCCGCACCGTCGTCGTCGTGGCCAGCGAGTTCGGGCGCGAGGTCGCGGTCAACGGCACGCTGGGCACCGACCACGGCACCGGCGGCGTCGTCTTCATTCTCGGCGGTCCGGTACATGGCGGCCGCGTCGTGACCGACTGGCCAGGTCTCGCGAAAAGCCAGCGCTACGAAGGCCGCGACCTGAAGATCACGACCGACATGCGTGCCGTGCTCAAGGGCGTGCTTGCCGACCACCTGCAGATCGCGACGCGCAGCCTCGACAACGAGGTGTTCCCGGGCAGCGAGAAGGTCAGGCCTCTTTCGCTATTGCGCGCCTGATCCGGGTCGCCATGCGCTCGGCGGCGCCGCGATGCGCCGCGGCGAAGGCGAGCGCCGCTTCGGCGCGGCGCCGATGTTCTTCGCCGCGACCGATCGCGATCGCTCGGGCGATGCCCTCTTCCATCGTCTCGACCCGCAACGCCGCGCCCGCGGCAAGGGCAAGCTCCGCGGCCTGAGCGAAGTTGAAGGTGTGCGGGCCCATGACGATCGGGCAGGCGCACGCCGCAGCCTCGATCAGGTTCTGCCCGCCGAGTGGCGCGAAGCTGCCACCGAGCAGCGCCACGT
Source organism: Burkholderiales bacterium (assembly GCA_043725065.1). GTDB lineage: Bacteria > Pseudomonadota > Gammaproteobacteria > Burkholderiales > Burkholderiaceae_C > Schlegelella_A. The sequence continues at coordinate 638 of JAYSMB010000643.1, read as the reverse complement.
CGGCGAGCGAATACCAGGCGGGCATTTCGAGCATCGAGTCGCCGAGCCAGACGTCGGCCGACGCCGCACTTTCGGGCGGCGCCTCGCCCCAGGCGCTGCGCCGTGAAAGTGTGAAGCCCGAACTGGCGATCAACTCAGCCACCGCCTCGAAGCGCTGCGGATGGCGCGGCACGACGACAAGCAAAGGTCGCGGCTGGGCCAAGCCACGCCATGCGGTCAACAGGCTCGCTTCCTCGCCTTCACGCGTGAGCGTGGCGAGGACGACGGGCCGGGCCGACGTCGTCGCCTTCCAGCGCTCGCCGATCTCGAGAAGGCGCGGGTCCGGCGCGATGTCGAACTTCAGGTTGCCTTCGACGCTGACCTTGCGAGCGCCGGCCTCGCGCAGCCGCGCGGCATCGGCCTCGGTCTGCGCAAAGGTTGCGGTGAGACTTTCGAACGCCGGCCGAAGCAAGGCCTCGACGCGGCGACCGCGGCGCCGGCTGCGCTCGCTCATGCGCGCGTTGGCCAGCAGGATGGGCAAACCACGCGCCTTCGCCTCTGCGAGCAGGTTGGGCCAGATCTCCGTCTCCACCACGGCGGCGGCGTCGGGCTTGGCTCTGCGAATGAATTCTTCGATGACGCTCGGCAGATCGAGCGGA
>JAYSMB010000642.1:0-12478 GCA_043725065.1 Burkholderiales bacterium | reverse complement strand
TTCTCCCCATTTAAGTTCTTGAAGAATCGAAGGCACTCCCTGGTGCTTTCGACATGACCCCGACCGATCGATTCCTGCGTGCCTCGCTGATCCTCACCGCCATTCTCGCCAGCGCTGCCCTGTGGTGGCCGGGCCCGGCCCAGGCGGCGAGGATCAAAGAGGTCGCTTCCGTGCAGGGGGTTCGCATGAACCAGCTGGTCGGCTACGGCCTCGTCGTCGGTCTCGACGGCACCGGCGACCAGACCACCTCCGCCCCCTTCGCCACGCAGAGCCTGCTCGCTCTCCTGCAGCAAATGGGCGTGACGGTACCGCCCGGCACCAACATGCAGTTGAAGAACCTCGCCACCGTGATGGTGACGGCGCAACTGCCGGCTTTCGCCCAACCTGGCCAGACCATCGACGTCAACGTCTCTTCGCTCGCCAACGCCAAGAGCCTGCGCGGCGGCACGCTGATCGCGACGCCGCTCAAGGGCGCCGACGGACAGATCTACGCGATGGCCCAGGGCAACCTCATCATCGCCGGCGCCGGCGCTTCGGCGGCGGGGTCCAAGGTGCAGATCAATCATTTGAGCGCCGGCCGCATCCCCGAAGGGGCCACCGTCGAACGCAGTGTCGCGACGCCGATGAACCAGGGCGACTCGATCCAGCTCGACCTGAGCAGCAACGACTACGCGACCGCGCGTGAAGTCGTGCGCGTCATCAACAACCGGATGGGCAGCGGCACCGCCGATGCGATCGACGGCCGTTCGGTGCGCGTGCGCATGCCGGCCTCGGCCGACGCGCGCGTCAATTTCATGGCCGAGATCGAGAACCTCGACATCAAGCTGGCTTCGCCGGCGGCCCGGGTGGTGATCAACGCGCGCACCGGGTCGGTGGTGATGAACCAGGCCGTCACGCTCGCCGCCTGCGCCGTGGCGCACGGCAACCTGTCGGTGACGATCAGCACCACGCCTTCGGTCAGCCAGCCAACGCCCTTCTCGCGCGGCGGCCAGACCACGGTCACCGAAAAGGCCGACATCACGATCACCCAGCAAGCGGGCGCACTCGTGCAGATGCCGGCGGGCGTCAAGCTCGCCGATGTCGTCAAGGCATTGAACTCGCTCGGCGCGACGCCGCAGGACCTGCTCGCGATCCTGCAGGCGATGAAGTCGGCCGGCGCGTTGATGGCCGAGCTCGAAGTGATCTGATGGTCGCGCCGATCTCTTCTCCGCCGTTGTCGGGCCTGCCGACGAGCGCCACGAATTCGCTCTCGATCGCCGACCTGCGCAGCGCGGCAGCGCGCGACCCGAAAGCGGCGATCCGCGAGACCGCCAAGCAGTTCGAGGCCCTCTTCATGCAGCAGATCATGAAGAGCCTGCGCGAGGCGACAGTGAGCTCGGGCATGCTGGAGAACGAAGGCACCAAGCTCGGCAACGAGATGCTCGACAGCCAGTACGCAGCCAAGATGACCGGCCTGCCCGGCGGACTTACCGACGCGATCGCGCGACAGCTCGAACGACAGATGGGCACAGGCGCCGCTGCCGCCCTGACGGCGCCGGCGGCCGCCGCGGGCGCCGCGTCGTCTGCCGCGGCGTCGACCACGCCGCTGACGCAGAAGCAGACCGACTTCGTTCAGCTGCACAGCGGCGCCGCGCGGGCCGCGCAAACGCAAAGCGGCATCCCGGCCGCGTTCATGATCGGCCAGGCCGCGCACGAAACGGGCTGGGGCAAGCAAGAAATCAAGAACGCCGATGGCAGCAACTCGCACAACCTGTTCGGCATCAAGGCCGGCACCGGCTGGACCGGTGCGGTGGCCGAGATCACGACCACCGAATACGTCGGCGGCGAAGCGCAGAAGGTGACCGCGAAGTTCCGCGCCTACGCGTCGTACGAAGAATCGTTCCGAGACTACGCACGGATGCTGACCGAAAGTCCTCGCTATTCGGGCGTCGCCGCCCAGGCCGCGCAGGGCTCGACAAGCGCCGCATCGGCCGCCGGCTTCGCGCAGGGCCTGCAACGCGCCGGCTATGCGACCGACCCGGCCTACGCCGACAAGCTTTCTCGCGTCATCAACACGACGATGCGCGTCCAGCGGGCGGTGACATGAGCGGGCGCCGGACCGCTCCCAAGCCCGCTCGCGCCCCCTCGGGGGGCAGCGCAGCCACGCGAGAGGCAAGCGTGGGGGCATCATGAGCATCTCGTCGCTGCTGAGCATCGGCTCGCGCGCCATGACGGCGAGCTACGCCCAGCTCACGGTCACCGGCAACAACATCGCCAACGCCAACACGGTCGGCTACTCGCGTCAAAACGCCGAGCTCGAAACCGCGTTCAGCCAGCAGACCGGCTCGGGCTTCTTCGGCAAGGGCGTCAACGTCGCCACGGTAACGCGAGCGCACAGCGACTTCCTGACCCGCGAAGCGGCGACGACGAGCTCGATCGCGGCCAGCGACGGCGCGCGCAGCGCGCAGCTTCAGCAGATGGAGAACGTGTTCCAGACGGGAGAGTCTGGCCTCGGTTACAGCGCGCAGCGCATGTTCAACGCCTTCGTCGACGTCGCCAACAAACCGCAGGATTCGTCGGCGCGGCAGACAGCGCTGGCTCGCGTGAGCGATCTCGCCGATCGCTTCGGTACCGCGTCGGGCCAGCTCGACTCGCTGCGGACGGGTGTGACCGACCAGCTCCGCACCTCGGTCGCCTCGATCAACTCGCTGACCACGCAGATCGCCAACCTGAACCGGCAGATCGCCAACGTCAAGGGCAGCGGCCACGATCCGAACAGCCTGCTCGATCAGCGCGACACGGCGATCGGCAATCTCTCGCAATTCGTCCAGGTGACCACGATTGGTTCGGCCGACGGCACGGTCGGTGTCTTTCTCGGCGGCGGACAGAAGCTCGTGCTCGGCGGCGATGCGACGGCGCTTGCCGCCGTGCCCGATGCCTTCGATCCCAGCAAGCTGCAGCTCGGCATCACCGAAGGCGGCGTGACGCGCGCCTTTCCCGACGGCTTCATCGCCGGCGGTTCGGTCTCCGGCCTGCTGCGCTTCCAGAATCACGACCTCGCCGATGCGCGCGGCCTGCTCGGCCAGCTCGCCTCGGCGATCACGGGCCAGCTCAACAACCAGCAAGCGCTCGGACTCGACCTCGGCATGCCGGCATCGGCCGGTGCGCCGCTTCTGTCGATCGGCGCGCCCGCGGTTCTGCCCTCGTCGAACAACGCGATGGCGGGTGGCGTGCCGGTCGCGTCGTACGTCAACGGCAGCGGTGTTCGCGTCTCGAGCGTCAGCATCACGACGGTCGACAGCAAGTCGCTGCAGCCGAGCGACTACGAGCTCACGGCCGACCCGTCATTGCCCGCTGGCCAGTACAAGCTGACGCGGCTTGCCGACGGCACGACCAGCACGGTCGCCAATGGTGCCGTCGTCGACGGCTTTCGCATCGATATCGCCTCGCCCGGACCCGCGGCGAGCGACCGCTTCCTACTCGAGCCGGTCTCGACCTCTACGCGCAACATGGTGCGTGCGCTCGATGATCCGAAAGGCATCGCCGCCGCGTCGCCGGTCGCGGCGACGACGAACGTCGCCAACACCGGCACCGCGACGATCGCGTCGCTGGCCGCGGTCAGCCCTTCGATCAACCCGAACCTGACGGCGACGGTCACCTTCACCGACAACCTCGGCAACTACAACTACCGCCTGGTCGATACGACCGGCGCCTTGCCTACAGTCAACGGCAGCGGCGCCTTCGTGGCCGGCCAGCCGATCGCCCTCAACGGCTTCGAGCTTCGGCTCAACGGCGTGCCGAAGACAGCCGATTCGCTGGTCGTCGCCAGGACGGCATTCCCGGCCGGCGACAACGGCAACGCCAACGCGCTGCTCGGCCTGCGCGACGCGGCCATCGTCGGCCAGCAAGCGCTTGCCGGCGGCGTCATCGCTCCCGGCATGAACGTCACCGACGCTTACGCCAGCGCGCTCGGCACGATCGGTGTTCGCGTGCAAAGCGGCAAGGCCGCGGCGGATCAGTCAGCCTCGATCGCCAGCGACGCGAAGTCGGCGGTCGCCGCGAAATCGGGCGTCAATCTCGACGAAGAAGCGGCCCGGCTGATCCAGTATCAGCAGAGCTACCAGGCGGCAGCCAAGATGCTGCAGATCGCGCAGTCGCTGTTCGACAGCCTGCTGCAGATCGGCCACTAATTCCGGAATCCACGTCCATGCGAATCAGCACCGCCAACGCTTACGACGCCGGTATCGATGCGCTGACGCGCCGCCAGTCCGATCTGTCCGACCTGCAAGCCCAGATGACCAGCGGCAAGCGCGTCTCCAAAGCCAGCGACGATCCGGCCGCCGCGGCGCGCGCCGAGCGGGCCCTGGCAAGCATCAGCCGCACCGAGACCAGCCAGCGCGCGGTCGATGCGAGCAAAGTCGTGATGACCCAGACCGAAAGTTCGCTGGGCACCGCCGGCGACCTGCTGCAAAGCGCGCGCGAGTTGATGGTCTCGGCCGGCAACGCCACGTACAAAGACACCGACCGCGCGAGCATCGCCGCCCAGCTCAAGTCGATCCGCGACCAGCTCTTCACGGTCGCCAACCAGAGCGATGGCGCGGGCACCTATCTGTTCGGCGGCCAGGGCGCGACCCAGAAGCCCTTCGTCGATGCGCCCGGTGGCGTTCAGTACGCCGCCACGGGCGGGCAGACGCGCACCGAAGCCGGAACCAACCTGCCGCTGACCAGCGACGGTCAGGCCAGCTGGCTCTCCGCGCGCACCGGCAACGGCGTGTTCGTGACCAGTGCCGCTCCCGGCGTGGCCAACGCGACCATCGACAGCGGCATCGTTTCCGACCCGAGTGCCCTGACCGGCGCCGACTACTCGTTGAACTTCACCGTGGCTGGCGGCGTCACGACCTATGCGGTGCTGAAGAACGGTCTGCCGACGGCAGTGACTGCCGCGCCCTACGTTTCGGCTCAGTCGATCGCCGTCGACGGCATGACCGTGACCGTCAGCGGCACGCCGGCCAGCGGCGACCAGTTCCAGATCGCGCCTTCCACGCCCACCCTCTCCGTGTTCGCGACGCTCGACAAGGCCATCACGGGCTTGCAGACCGCCGGCCGGACCGGATCGCAGATCGCCCAGGCGAACGCCGACAACCTGCGCGACGTCGATTCGGTGATGGGCAACCTGCAGACGGCGCGCGCCGCCGCGGGCGCGGTGCTGAACCGGATCGACAACGAGTCGAGTCGCCTCGACACCCAGAAACTGGCCAGCACGACCGAGCGATCGAACGCCGAAGATGTGGACATGGTGCACGCCATTTCCGACTTTCAGAACAAGCAAAGCGGCTACGATGCGGCGCTGAAGTCGTACGCGATGGTGCAGCGCCTCTCACTGTTTCAGTACGTGAACGGCGGCTGACGGCGCGGCGGCAGACTTCGCCATCCTGAGCGAAGCGAAGGATCCCGGCGCCGGCGAGAGATCCTTCCCTTTGTTCAGGATGACAAGAAGGCCCGGGAGCTTTTGACCTTGCTCGACGTCGCGATCCTCGGCCAGGTGGCCCTGGGCTATTCACCGTTCATCGACCGCAACCGCACGGTCGCGGCAACGCGCCTTTCCGTCTTTCCGCTGCGTCCCGATGCGACGCTCGACGTCGCCCAGCTCCTGCACGCCGTGGGCGACGTCTGGCCGGCCTCGGGCGGCAAGGTTTCGCTCAATGTCGTCAGCGAAAGCCTGCTCCTCGACCTGCTGCAGGCCAGCCCGTCGGCCAACCTGATGGTCGAAGTGCCGAACTTCATGGCCTCGGATCCGGCCAACGTCGAGGCGCTGGTGCGACTGCATACCGCTGGCAACACACTGCTCCTCAAGGGCCGCCCCAACTCGGAGCTGCCGCGCGAAGTGCTGCCCTGCTTCAAGTATTCGATCATCGACCTCGCCGACGAACGGCGGACCGGCGACGGCACTCATCCGCCTCCGGGAGTGACGCGGTCGATCGCCCACGTTCAATCCGGCGTTCGCACCGTCGCCGACATGGAGGCCTCGTTCGCGCGCGGTGCGCACGCCGTGCTCGGCTGGCCGATCGACGACGCGCTCAGCGTCACCGCGGCACGCAGCGGCAAGCCGGTGGCGCAGCCCGACCAGCAGGTGATCGTCGAACTGATCCACCGGGTCGACAACGAAGACCCGATCGAAAAGCTCGAGAACACCCTGAAGCGCGACCCATCGCTGGCCTTCAAGTTGCTGCGCTACATCAACTCGCCGGCATTCGGTCTGCGCGTCGAGATCAGCTCGTTTCGCCACGCCATCATGCTGCTCGGCTACCAGCGCCTGAAGCGCTGGCTGGCGCTGCTGCTCGCCACGGCGAGCAAGGACGTGAACCTGCGCCCGGTGATGTTCGCCGCGGTGCGGCGTGGCCTGCTGATGGAAGAGCTGGTGGCGGGTTCGGGCGACGAGGAGATGAGGAGCGAGATCTTCATCTGCGGCGTGTTCTCGCTGCTCGACCGGATGTTCGGCGAATCCTTCGCCAAGCTGCTCGGATCGATCCCGGTGCCGCAGCGCGTCTACCAGGCGCTGGTCAAGGAGACCGGCCCGTTCCAACCCTATCTGGCGATGGTGCGCGCGGCAGAAGGCGAATCGGTGTTCGACTACCGCGAGGCCGCCGAGAACCTGCTGATGAGCGTGGCCGAGATCAACCGTGCCCAACTGCGTGCCCTGATGGGCGCAACCGCGCTCGAGTGAAGACGCGGCCCGCGGCCGTCGAAGGCGAGCTTGCGCCGCTGCCGTCAAGCGTTCGCGAGACGCTCGAGTTTTTCTGGGATTCGCCGTTTCCGGCAACCTTGCAGGACGCTGATTTTCGCCTTGTCGACGTCAACCAGGCGTTCCAGGAGTTCAGCGGCTACCCGCGCACGCAACTGATCGGCCTCGATCCGGTCGAGCTCCAGCCGCCCGAGGATCGCGCTCACATGCGCGAGCGCCGGAACCGGCTGAAGGCGACGGACGGCAAGGACTTCTCGCGCACCTTTTCGGAAGGCCGTCTGATCGACGCCGGCGGCTTCGAGCGCTGGTTCAGGATCGCCCGGCGCGTCCTCGCCGATGAGAACGGCGCACCGCTCTACCTCGCCGTGCTGCAGGACACGACCAACGAGCACGCGGCGCGCGGCCGCGCCGATCGCTCGGTGCGCGAGATCGACGACTGGTTCGACCTGAGTCCGGTCGGCATGGTGCTGTTCGACGACAGTGGCCTGCTGGTGCGCACCAACGTCGCCTTCGACGAGATGGCCGGCAGTGCGCCCGTCTCGCTTGCCGAGGCTTCGCCCAGCCTGGCTGGGTTGCTGGCCTGGGGCGAAGGCGGTGCTCTGAAAGCCTTGCGGCCCGGCTCGCGCCCGGTCGAATCGCAAGGCTGGGTGATGCAGCCCGGCGGTCAGATGCGGCGCCTGCGTGCGATCGTGCGTTGCTACCGCTCGGCGAGCGGAGAACGGCGCTACATGGGCATCGTCGAAGACCGCAGCATCGAGGAAGAACGCGACCTGGCGCAGATGCAGATCGGCGCCATGATGGACACGGCCGGCGTCGGTATCGCGACCTTTCAGGAGTCCTCGGGCTGGGTGCGACAGCGGCCAACGGCCGGCGGTGGCGCCGCGGTGCTGCCGCAGAACATCAGCCGCGATATCGTCGCTCCGGAGTCGCTCGACGAATACGAGCGCTTGCAACTGGCCCTGAAGCGAACCCAGCGCGCCGAGGTGCGCTACGCGATCGAGCACCCCGAACTCGGGCGGCGCTGGCTGCTCACCCGGGTCGAGCCGGCGACGCTGGCTTCGGGCAAGAAGACGGCCTCGGTCGTCACGCTCGACATCACCGACCAGCAGCGCAGCCAGGTGCGCAGCGAGCAGTTGCTGTGCGAGATGACGACCATCCTCGAAAGCACGACCTCCGGCATCGCCTACCTGCGCGCCGGCCGGCTGGTGCGTTGCAACCGCCGCTTCGAAGCGATGTTGCGCTTGCCACTGGACACCAGCGCTGGATCGACCCTGGCCGAGCTGCTGGCGCGCCACCCCAACGCCGAGGCGATGGCCACCGAGATCCGCGACGCGTTGATCGCCGATGCGACCTACGAGATCGAATTCGCGTTCGGCGACGCCGACGAGAGCGCGGAGCGCGCCGGCCGGGCGCCGCCCGAGCTGCGCTGGTATTCGCTCTCGGTCCGGCGCGCCGGCGCGGGATCGGGCCTCGACGAGGCGATCGCCGTGCTCGCCGACGTTACCCGTCTGAAGACCCAGCAGGTCCAGCTCGAGACGCTGGCGCGCGACCGCGAGTCGATGGCGCGGCGCACCCGTGCCATCCTCGATTCGGTGCTGGTCGGCATCGTCACGGTCGGGCCCGCGGGCATCGAGTGGATGAACCGCTCGGCGCAGCGCATGTTCGGCGCCGGACTCGCCGAGTTTCTGGACACGCCGATCTCGACCGTCGCCACGCCCGAAGAGGACCATCCGTTTCGTCGCACCCGCTATCTCGACGAGCTGGCCGAAGGCGAGGCCGAGACCTTCGAGTGCCGGATTCGCGCCCGCGACGGCCGAGAGTTCTGGGTCGTCGGCAACGCCGTCGCCACCGGTCGCGACGACAGCACGCCCCAGCTCACCTATGCCTTGCTCGACATCGAGCGGCGCCGCCAGGCCGAGGCCGCAGTCTCGCAAGCGCAGGCCTCGTTGCGGCGCGTCATCGATGCCGCGCCGCTCGCGATCGCGCTGCTCGACGCGAAGACGCTGCGCGTGGTCCAGCTCAACGAGGTCGCGGCCCGCGTCGTCGGCGAAACGCCGGAGCGGCTGATCGGCAAGATACCCGAGGAAGTGTTCGGCGCCGCGGTCGGTGCGCAGCGCCGGCTCGACATGGAGAGCGCGCTCCGGTCGAGCGAGGTCACGGTGCGCGAGTACCGGGTCGAGCGCGACGGCGACATCCAGATCTGGGACGCACGCTACCTGCCGCTGTCGGCAGAGCGCGGCGCCCCGCCCGATCAGCTCCTGCTCGTCTCCACCGACGTGAGCGAGCAGCGTGCGGCGCAGGAAGCGCGGCTCGAGGCGGCGATCGCGCAGCGCGACATGCTGGTCAAGGAAGTGCACCACCGGATCAAGAACAACCTGCAAGGCGTGGCCGGGCTGTTGCGGCAGATCGCCCAGCGCAAGCCCGAAGTCGCGGCTGCGATCGACGAGGTCGTCGGCCAGGTCCAGGCGATCGCCCAGGTCTACGGTCTGCAGGTCGGCGACACCGGGCCGCTCGCGCTGATGCGCGTGCTCGAGGCGATCACGACATCGGTGCAGCGCACCTTCGGCCGGACGATCCGCTACCGGGCCGAAGGGCAGGGCGTGACGGAGTGGAACTTGCCCGAGGTCGAGGCGATCCCGATTGCGCTGACCCTCAACGAGTTGCTCACCAACGCGATCAAACACAGCCCGGGCGGCGATGCCGCCGAACAGGTCTCCTGCGCGCTCGAAGCCGACGCGGGCGGCGTGTGTGTCGTGATCTCGAACCGGGCGCAACTGCCCTCGGGCTTCAAGCTGGCGCGCATTCCGAACGGCGTCTCCGGCCTCGGTCTGGTGCGCGCGCTCCTGCCGCGGCGCAACGCCACGCTTCGCATCGAGCAGGCCGACGAACACGTGGTGGCCACGGTCGACCTGCGCGAGCCTGTCGTCGTGCGCCCCGGCGGCGCATAAGATCGGGTAAGCGCCCGGGCCATGGCGCGCCACGATTGACACGAGAGGGTGCAGCTTGCCGAACAAGGGAACGATTCTGGTCGTCGACGACAACCGACTGGTGCTCGCGACCCTGACCGATGGCCTTTCGCAAGCCGGCTACCACGTCATCGACGCCGACAACGGCGACGACGCGATCCTGCTGGCGCGCGAGCACAAGCCCGATCTGGCGTTGCTCGACATCCGCATGGAAGGCAAGAGCGGCTTCGATGTCGCGCAATACCTGCGCACCCAGTGCCGCATGCCCTTCATGTTCCTTTCGGCATTTTCCGATGAGGAGACGGTCGCCCAGGTCGAGGCACTCGGCGCCGTGGCGTATCTCGTCAAGCCGCTCGACATCCGGCAGATCGTGCCGGCCGTCGAGACCGCGTTCGCCAACCTCGAGGCCGGCCGCGCTGCGCCGGTGGGCGAGCCCCTGCTGCCGCGCGGCAGCAGGGCATTGAACGACCCGATCGACGCCAGTGTCGCGATGGCGGCCGGCGTCCTGATGCACCGGCACTCGCTCGCGCGCGGCGAAGCGCTCGAGCGGCTGGCCCGCCTCGCCGCTGCCGAAGGGCGCAGCGCCCAAGAACAGGCAGAACTGCTGCTCGCCGCTGTCGAGCGCCTGGCCGGATCCTGATGTCGGCTGTCCGGGTCTAGCCGGGCCCCGGCGGCAGAGAGAAATGAAAGCTTGCGCCGCGACCGGGCGCGCCTTCGGCGCGAACTTCACCGCCATGGCGGCGAACGATGCGCCGTACCGACGCGAGGCCGACACCGGTGCCCGGAAACTCGCTGGCGCTGTGCAGCCGCTGGAAGGCGCCGAACAGGCGATCCACGTAGCGCATGTCGAAGCCGGCGCCGTTGTCGCGCACCGTGAAAGTCGACGGCTCGTCGTCGTGACTCGTGAAGGCGACCCGAGGTTCTCGTGCGTTGCCGGTGTACTGCCAGGCGTTGCCGAGCAGGTTCTCGAGCACCATGCGCAGCAGGGTCGGATCGCCGACCGTCGTCAGGCCCGGCCCGATCTCGACCGCAACCTCGTGCTCGGGCGCGAGCCGGCGCAGGTCGGCGACGATGTAGCCGGCGAGCTGCGAAAGGTCGACCGGCACGTGCGCGATCGGCTGCGACGAAAGCTTCGACAGCGCGAGGAGCGCGTCGATCATGTGGTTCATGCGCGCTGCGGCGCCGAGCACGCGGTCGAGGTGGTCGACGCCGATGCGATCGAGCAGCGGCGCGTAGTCTTCCTTGACGATCCGCGTGAAGCCCTCGACGACGCGGATCGGCGCGCGCAGGTCGTGCGAGACGAGCGTGCCGAACGACTCCGGGCTGCCTTCGCCCTCCATCTCGGCGATCCGCTGGCGCGCGTGGCGCAAGGCGGCGGTCAGCGAGCGCTGGCGATACAGCAGGATGGCCGCGACGACGGCGCCGGCCGCGACAGCGGCGAGCAACGCCCATGCGATGGCGATGACGCTCTCCGGCCCGATCACCACAAGGCGACGAGAGCCGGGCGCCGGATCGTTGGCACGACAAAGGCGGAGCGGGCAGCGGCAACTCGAGACATCGACAACGATTGTAGGCAGGGGCGCGCTCGGCGCTGGTTCAAGTCCCGCCGCTTCGCGCCGAAAATGGGGAGGTGCGGCAGGCGCGGCGATCCCGCGTCGTCCTGCCGCGCCTTCGCGCGCCATGCCCTCCAACATCGAAAATATCACGCCGTGACCAGCCCGAACTCGGTGCTCGACGAAGAGGCTCTGCAGCGTCTGCGCGAACTCGATCCGGGTGGCCACAACCGATTGCTCGAGCGCGTGTTGCGCGCCTTCGAGTCCTCGATCGTGCGGCTCGGACCGCAGCTTGCCGAGGCGCGGCAGCGCAAGGACATGGAGGGCATTCGCCACGTCGTGCACACGCTCAAATCGTCGTCGGCAAGCATCGGTGCTCTGCGCCTGTCGAGACTTTGTGCCGAAATCGAGGCCGCAGTGAGACAGGAGGCGCCGGAAGGTCTGGCAGCGCTGCTCGACGACGTGGACCGCGAACTCGAGGTCGTGCTACAAGCCGTGCAGCCCATGCGGGGGACACCGCCATGATCAAGCCCCCACGCTCACTCCGTTCGCTGCCCCCCGAGGGGGCGCGGCCGGCCTTGGGAACGGCCCGGCGCCCGGCCAAGCCCCCACGCTCACTCCGTTCACTACCTCCCGAGGGGACGGGCGATGCCTTTCGGGCGGCCGGGCGGGCATTGCCATGATGCGCAGCCAGCCCTTGACCGAAGATCTCCCGGAGCGACCGAGGGTGCTGCTCGTCGATGACGACGAGGTCAACCTGTTGCTCACCTCGGTCGCGTTGCAGGACCAGGGATTCAGCGTCACCCAGGCCACCGGTGGCGAGCAGGCGATCGCGACGCTGGTCGATTTTCTTCCCGACATCATCGTCCTCGACGCCGTGATGCCCGGCCTCGACGGCTTCGAGACCTGCCGTGAGCTGCGCGTCCTGCCTGGCTTCGAATCGTTGCCGGTGCTGATGCTGACCGGCCTCGACGACGACGCCTCGATCATGCGCGCCTACGAAGCCGGCGCCACCGACTTCTTCGTCAAGTCGACGCAGTGGCGATTGCTTGCCGGCCGCATTCGCTACCTGCTGCGCGCGTCGCGAACCCGGGTCGAGCTCGAGCGCAGCAAGTCGCGCCTGGCGCGCGCGCAGGATCTGGCCCGGATGGGCAGCTTCGACTGGCGCAAAGGCCACGGCGGGCCGATCTTCTCGATCGAGGGCCTGCGCGTGTTCGGTCTCGGCCCCGACCAGAGCC
>JAYSMB010000641.1:0-2869 GCA_043725065.1 Burkholderiales bacterium | reverse complement strand
AGATCATCCGGCGGCTCAACGAAGAGCAGAAGCTCGGCATCGATCTGCTCGGCGCCAAGGACCATGCCGAGTCGGCGCTGATGGTCGAGACGGGCCGCGCAGTCGCCTTCGCGATGGACGACATCCTGCTGTACGGCCTCAAGGCGAGCTCGCAAAATCCGGCGTCGCTGGCGGTGGTCGGTGAGGCGATCCAGGTCGAGCCCTACGCGATCATGGTGCGCAAGGACGACCCGGCGTTCAAGAAGCTGGTCGACGACACGATCGCCGGCCTGATGAAGAGCGGTGAGTTCGAATCGCTCTACAAGAAGTGGTTCCAGTCGCCGATCCCGCCCAAGGGAATCAACCTGGGGGCGCCGATGAGCAAGGAGCTGGTCGACAACATGAAAGCCTTGAGCGACAAGCCCGCGACGTGATGCCCCCACGCTGCCCGCGGTCGCTGCCTCCCGAGGGGGCGCGGCCGGCCTTGGGAGCGGCCCGGCGGCCGGCCGGCCGCTTCGAGCAAGAATGACACTCACGGAGCTGCGCTACGTCGTCGCTGTCGCGCGCGAGAAGCATTTCGGGCGTGCCGCCGAGGCGTGCTCGGTCTCGCAGCCGACGCTCTCGGTCTCGATCAAGAATCTCGAAGAAGAGCTTGACATGCGGATCTTCGAGCGCGGCGCCAGCGAGGTGAGCGTGACACCGCTCGGCGAAGAAATCGTGCGCCAGGCGCAGGCCGTGATCGAAGGGGCGGCGGAGATCAAGGAAACCGCCAAGCGCAGGAAGGACCCGCTCAATGGGCCGCTGCGCCTTGGCGTCATCTACACGATCGGGCCCTATCTGCTACCCGATCTGGTGAAGCAGGCGATCGAGCGCGTGCCGCAGATGCCGCTGATGCTGCAGGAGCACTTCACCGTCAAGCTGCTCGAGTTGCTGCGTGCCGGCGAACTCGATTGCGCGATCATGGCCGAGCCTTTCCCCGACACCGGTCTGGCGATCGCGCCTCTCTACGACGAGCCCTTCATGGTCGCGGTGCCGAAGACCCATCCGCTGGCCAAGCGCAAGTCGATCAGCGCCGACGAGCTGAAGCAGGAAAAGATGTTGCTGCTCGGCACCGGCCACTGCTTTCGCGACCACGTGCTCGAGGTCTGCCCCGAGTACGCGCAGTTCTCGTCGGGTGAAGCCGAAGGCATGCGCAAGACCTTTGAAGGATCGTCGCTCGAGACGATCAAGTACATGGTCGCCGCGGGGATGGGCATCACCGTCGTGCCGCGACTCTCCGTCCCCGAGGAAGAGCAGGCCCACCTCGCCTTCATCCCCTTCGACAAACCCGCGCCGACGCGCCGCGTCGTTCTCGCCTGGCGGCGCAGCTTCACGCGCTACGAGGCGATCGCGGCACTTCGCAACGCCATCTATGCGTGCGAGCTGAAGGGCGTCAAGCGCTTGTCCTGAGTCGGCCCCCGTTTCAGTCGGGACGCGCTCCGTCGAAGGCCCTCCGCAGCAACTCGCGAATCAGGCCACGGTCGAGCGGGCGCGGGTTCGGATAGGGGCTTTGCACCGCGAGGTCGGCGGCGCCGTCGAGGTCTGCACGGCGCATGCCGATGTTTTTCAGCGCCGTCGGCGCCCCGTGCCGGGCCGCGAGATCGAACAGGCCGCCCGGCGCGCTCGATGCACCCAGAGCGCGGGCGATGCGCCGCATCGCACGGGGCGCGGCGGCGGCGTTGTAAGCCATTGCCTGCGGCAGGACCACGGTATGCGTTTCGGTGTGCGGCAGTCCGAAACTGCCGCCCAGGGTGTGGCAGAGCTTGTGATGCAGGCCGACGGTGATACTGCCCATGACCGTGCCGCACAACCAGGCGGCGACGAGCGCGTCGCCACGCGCTTCGACGTCGCGCGGGTCGCGCTGGAGCTTGGGCAAGACGCTCGCGCCGAGCCGAATACCTTCTTCGGCCATCAGGTCGATCACCGGATTGGCGTCGGGCGCATACAGGCCTTCGGCGGCGTGAGCGATGGCATTCAACATGCTGACGACGGTGATGCCGAACGGCAGGCCGAGGGAGAGCTGTGGGTCGTAGATGACGCAGCGCGGCAGCACACGCGGGTCGCGGCCCGTCTTCTTGGCGCCGGCCTCGGTCAGGCCGTACACCGTGGTCATCTCGCTGCCGGCATAGGTAGTCGGGACCGCGATCATCGGCAGGCCGGACTCGAGCGCGATCGCCTTGCCGAGGCCGGTGGTCGAGCCACCGCCGATAGCGATGGTGCAGTCGGCGCGGAGGCGACGCGCTTCTTCACGGGCGGCCTTCGCGACCTCGATCGGCACATGCATCGCAGCCTGCGCGAAGATGCCCGCGGCGTGCGGTCCGAGCAAGTCCGCGGCGCGCTGCGCCAATGCGATCCGGCCCGGCGTCGAGAGCACGAGCGCGCGCTCCGCGCCCAGCGCCGCCATTTCGCGCGGCAGATGCTGCAAGGCGCCAACGCCGAAGACGACACGCGGCAATTGGGTCTGGAAGACGAATTCCTGCACGCGCGCCTCGCGCTTCAGTTCGCCACGCCGTGTTTGCGGCGCAAGATCTTGGCCGCCTCGACCATCGCGCTCAGCTTGGCCGTGGCGCGTTCGCGCGGCAGGTACTTCATGCCGCAGTCGGGTGCCAGGATCACGTTCTCGGCCTTCACGTAAGGCAGCGCTCGCTCGATGCGCGCGACGATCGTCTCGGCCGACTCGACCTCCGGGTCGGCGAGATCGATGCAGCCGACCATGATGCGCTTGCCGTCGAGGGCCTGCAACGCCGAGCAGTCGAGATGCGATTGCGCGGTCTCGATCGACACCTGCTTGCAGCCGCACTGCGCGAGTTCCGGCAGGAAGGAGTAGCCGCTTGGCCTCTCGTGGATGACG
>JAYSMB010000640.1:0-7228 GCA_043725065.1 Burkholderiales bacterium | reverse complement strand
TGCCAACGCTGCGCATGGGCACACCAGCTCGACAACGCCCTCAACGGCACGCCGTTGGCCTCGGCCCACGCGTTGCCCTTCAACCCCGACGCCCGATACGCCGCTACCTGCTGCAGGCAACGCTCCATCCGCTCTCGATCCATGCTCACCTCGCTTGGTCCGTTGACATCACTGATGCAAGGCTCTCAGCTCCGTCGGCTATGCGGAAGATGGGTTGCCGGAACGTTTACGGTGATGGTATGCGCTGGCGAGATCAACCTGCACACTGCGAGGACTGCGATCCAGCACGACTGGCACGCTGCCTATCGCAAGTACGTCGCTGCGGACCCCTCAGCCATTCCAAGAGGTATGGAGTTCGAAGAAGAGGAGGTCGTCGAATAGCGGTGGTTCGGCCGCAGCGGAGCCGGCATCGTCTTCACGGACGACCACGGATAGTCGGATAGGCGGAACTCGCGCCTGGCCAGCGTCGTCCTAAGATGCTGGCCCTCCATGTACTAACCAAGCTTTATGTCGAATGTCGCATCTGTTCTGAAGGAGGAAATCTCCCGCATCTCCCGCAAAGAGATCCGCCGCGAAACTTCCTCCCTCAAGAAGTCCTTAACAACCCACCGCTCCGAGATCGCCGCCTTAAAGCGCCGCGTGCTCGAGCTCGAACGCCAGCTTCGCCGAGCTGGCCGGGGAGGGCGGTCGTCTGCACCAACTGCAGCGAACGAAGACTCCGCTACGCCAGGTACTCGCTTTAGCGCGAAGAGCATGGCGTCGCAACGACGCCGTCTTGGCCTGTCAGCGGCCGAATGTGGTCTCCTGATCGGCGCTTCGGCCCAGTCCATCTACAACTGGGAAGAGGGCAAGGCACGCCCGCGTGCACAGCACTTGCCTGCGATCTACGCGCTCAGGAACCTGGGCCGCCGGCAAGCGAACGAGATCCTCGAAGCCCGCAAAGCCGCGTAGCCCCAGAGCTCGAGGAGCGAGGTCGTCGCCGCGACTTTCGATCTTATGTAAAGGGGTGGCGCGCCTAGGCAGTAAGTCGCGTCCAGCCAGACCGATCCGCCCAGTGGAGCCGCAGCTCGCGGCTTGAAGCGGGCGTCGCGAGCTTCTTGAAGCTATGTCCGAACGAGCCAAAAGCAGTGGGGGCGGTCACGAATTAGCAATCAGGGCCAATGACGTGTAGTTCGAGCCAAGTGCGGCTTGGACCAAGCTGCCGGCGACCAGCCGTGATGACGGCGAGCCGGGCGCGATGCGCACGCCGTTGATACTCACGCTGAACTTTCCAAAGGCACCCTCCGCGTGAAGCTCGTGAAGGTTCGTCGTCGCAGTGGGGTCGACCCAGACTTCGACCCGAGTGCGGTCGAAGCCGATACCAGCCAATGCAATCGTGCCTGTGAGATTGACGTTCTTCGGGAACCGGTTCATTGCTTCACGCGCAGTGCCTTGGAAGATAAGTACTTTGTCTTGCCCGTGGACAGATCCGACGCCCTCAAGCCACTGAGGCGGCACCGTGCCTCGGTAGAGGACCGAGTCGATGCCCACATGCCTCGCCGCGCCCAGGCCATCGATACCCGGGATCGCTCCGCTGGGCAGTCGGACGGTGGCACCGCTTGCCACGGCTCGCGCTCGATCACGTAGTCGCCCGCTGGCCGATCCCGGCCGAGATCGTGAAGCCGGCCGCGTCGAGGACGGTGCGCATGTCCTTGAGCCCTGACGCGCGCCTAGAACGCCCACGTGCCGGCGACGAAGGCGACGCTGCGCGTGCCGACCTGCGCGATGACGGCGCTGCCCGGGCCGCCGTAGACGCGCAGGCCGCCGTCGCAGCGGACGCGGTCGCCCTGCCAGCCGAGCGACGCGGTGACGACGCGGCCGCGGTCCTCGGGCATGTAGAGCAGGTCGAGCGCCGGCTGCCACTTGTCGAGCGTCTGGCTGGCGCGCACGAAGAGGTTGGCGCGGCGCAGATTGCTCGCCGTGCCGAGCGCGCTGCCTTGGTAGGCGAGGTTGCCGGCGATCGCCGCCGCGGGCGCACGCGAACCGACGAGCGCGGCGAGACTGCCGTTGCGCGCCGTCCAGGCCTTCCACTGGGCGTTCGACAGGGCAGTGCCGTCCCACCACGCCTCCGCCAGGACGCTGAACTGCTCGGCGTTGGTCCAGGTGCCGCCGACGAGCGCCTGCGTCGCGTTGCGCACCGTCGCCGGCAACCAGGGATTGCCGCGCACGAGGCCGCCGGGCGCGCCGGCGATGGCGGCGGCGTCGCTGCCGATGCTGTCGGCCGCGTGCAGCCAGCGCACCGAGCCGTGCTGCTCGACCGACTCCGTCGCCACCCACGCCATCGCAGCGCCGACGCTCGTTCCGGTCCGGATGCCCTGGCGCGCGAAGCCGTGCCAGTCGACGGCGCCGTCGCGCCGGTACACGCGTGCCGCGAGAGCCGGCTCGTTGCCGCCGACCGACGTGCGTGGCTTGGTCGGATTGACGAGCACGAACGACCATGCCGTGCGGGCGTCGAAGTATTCGGCCATCGCCAGCGGGCGGCCCTCCGGCGTCGTGCTCAGTAGAGTGCGCCGCGGCTCGCGCTCGACGACGTCGTTGGGCCGAAAACCGTAGCCGACGTCCCAGCCGACGGTCTTCTTGCCGGCGCTGAATTGCCAGGTCGTGCCGCCGCCCGCCCAGTACGCCTCGTTGACGAAGGCGCGGTTGTTGAATCCCTGATCGTCGAGCCGCTGCTGGCGTATCGTGCCGACGCCGAAGAGGCCGTGGCCGCTGGCACGCAGCTCGGTCTCGATCGCCGGTCCCGACGCCGGCAGCGGCACCAGGCCGGGGGCGAGGCTGTCGGCCAGCGCCAGCGGCCCGCGCGACGAGCGCTCCTGGGCGAAGTACTCGGGTCGCACCTGGCCGCTGAACTCGGGCGCCGCGACGGACGTGCCGGCAGCGGCGAGCGCGACGGCCGCCGTGAGCGAGGACCGCAGCACCGCTACTCCAGCGCCGGGTTGCGCGCCAGGAACATCGGGTTCAGCCACGCCTCCGGCACCGTGTGCTCGCTGCGGCCGAGGTAGCGGACCTGCGTCTCCTTCTTGTTCGTGAGCTGGTCACGCAATAGCATCGCCGTGACGGTGGTCGGCGCCTGCGCCTTGTCCATCACGAAGCGCGCCTGCTTGGCGAGCTTGTCGGACTGCACGTAGAGATCGGCCTTCACCGGCTCGTGGCGCGCCTTGCCGAGCCAGAGCTCGATGTGCTGGTAGGTCACGCCCTTCCTCGCCGCCTGCAGGCTCAGGTGCAAGCACGGCTGCGCCGGCTCGCCGCACGATTCCTCGCCGGCGACGGTGCCGGCGTAGTCGTCGGCCCACGACATCGTCGCGATGTCGCCCGTGCTGGCGTCGCCGAGGAGCTTTTGCATCGGCGAGATGCGCAGCGGCCGCTGGCTCCCGGGCATCAGCAGCCAGTAGTCGTCGCCGAGCATGAGCACCTTCTGGCCCTTCTCGGCGGGGCTTTGCATCAGCACGAGCGACTGGTGGTTGGCCTGCGCGAAGACCTTGTAGCGGCGCTCCTTGTCGGCCGAGCCGTCGGTGTTGAAGACGCTGATCAGCGTGTCGACCTGCATGTTCGTGCTGCTCATGCGGTACTTGTCGGCGGCCTTGAGGAGGGCGGGGACGTCGTCAGCGAAAGCCGGTGCGGCGCTGAGCACGAGGGCCGCGGCGGCAATCCAGGAGAAGCGGGATGTCATCGAAGGCTCCGGTTTCAGGTGTGGGCGAGGGCGTCGACGAGCGGCATGTGCACGGTCTTGCGACCGATCCAGGCCGACGCGAGCATCGCCAGCGCGACCATCGCCAGCACGGTGAGAGCGAACATCGCGGGATCGATGGTGACGTTGAGCGGGTAGCCGCGCGAGCTGCCGGGCGGCGGCGGCATCTGTACCGGCACGACGTAGAGCAACATCGAGACGCCGGCCGCGAGCAGTGCGCCGACCAAGGCGCCGACGCCGCCGAGCACCATGCCCTCGAGCGCGAGCGTGCGCATCAGCTGTGCCGGCAGCGTGCCGAGGGCGCGCAGCGTGCCGATCTCGCGGGTGCGTTCGATGATCGCCATCGCCATCGCATTGGTGACGACGAAGACGACGATGACGCCGATGATCAGGCCGAGCGCGCCGAAGATGCGGTTGTAGAGGTTCTTCACCGCCTGGTAGAAGAACGCCTGGTCGAGCCAGGTCTGCACCGTGAGCTTGGGGAAGGCGGCGGCGATGCGCGCCTGCGCCGCCGGCGTCGCCGCCATCGTCTTCAGGAACACGCCGATGGTCGAGACGCGCTTCGTGTTCAGTAGGCGCTGCGCGGTCGCGACGTCGGTGTAGACCAGGCGCTTGTCGATGTCGGGCACGCCGGTCGAGAACACCGCCTTGACGCGCACGTCGAGGGCGTTGAGCGCCCCGTCGGTCGTGCTCGCGAGCAAGGTCAGGCTGCCGCCGGGCGCGGCCTTCAGGCTCTTCGCGAGGCCTTCACCGAGCATCACCTCGGCCTCGCTCGCTCCCGATTCGAGCACCTGGCCGGCAAGCACGTTGAGGAACGGCCCCTTGACCGCGAACTCGCTGTCGGGCTCAACGCCGGCGGCGAGCATCACCGTCGACTTGTCGCCGTTGCTGATCAGGCCGCTAAAGGCGATGCGCGGCAGCACCTGACGGACGTCGGGGTCGGCGCGCAGCGTCGCGGCGAGGGCCGCGGCGTCGTCGAGGCCGTACTGCAGCGGCGTGTCCTCGTCCTTCGTGAACTGTCCTGGCTGGCCGACGATGAGGTGGCCGGTGTTGCGGGCCGCCGACTGCGCCAGCGCGTCGTAGGTGTAGAGCGCGAAGCCGCCGGCGACGAGCACGGCCGCCGTGCCGAGCGCGGCGATCGCCACCGTGACGAGCGAGCGGCGGCGGTTCCGCATCGTGTTCTGGATCGCGAACGTGAGCCTCCTCATGCCGGCCTCCCGTCGAGCAGGGCGACGACGCGGTCGCAGCGCTGCGTGAGCCGCGCGTCGTGCGTCGCGATGACGAAGGCGGCGCCCTCGGCGTGGCAGCGCTCGTGCATCAGCTCGAGGACCTGGTCGGCGGTGTGCGAGTCGAGGCTCGCGGTGGGCTCGTCGGCGATGACCAGGCGCGGCCGCTTGACGAGGGCGCGCGCCACCGCCACGCGCTGGCGCTGGCCGCCGGAGAGCGCATCGGGCCGGTGCTTGGCGTGCGCCTCGAGGCCGACCGCGGCCAGCTGCGCGGCGACGCGCTCACGCCGCTCGGCCGCCGGCACGCCGGCGATGAAGAGCGGGTAGTCGACGTTCTCCTCGACCGTCATCACCGGCACGAGGTTGAAGCTCTGGAAGACGAAGCCGAGGGCGTCGCGGCGCAGCAGCGTGCGGCCGATCTCGTCGAGGCCGGCGACCGGCCGGCCGTCGAGCAGCACGGCGCCGCTGTCGGGCACGTCGATCAGGCCGCAGAGGTTGAGGATCGTGCTCTTGCCGCTGCCCGACGGGCCGGTCAGGGCGAGCAGCTCGCCGCGTCGCACGACGAGGTCGACGCCCTGCAGCGCGCGAATGACGTGCTGGCCGAGCCGGTAGGTCTTGAACACCTGGCGCAGCTCGACGACGGCCGCGTCGACCACGCCGGCGATCGGTGCGGCGACCGGCGCGGCGATCGACGGCGTCGCGCGCGGCGGCGCTTCGGCCAGCCCGCTCACGGCGCCAGCTCGCGCAGCTTCGCCTGCGCCGCCTCGGCCTGCGGCGCCTTGCGCTCGATCACTTCACGCCAGAAGCGACGCGCATCGTCGGTGCGCTTGTCCTTTTCGGCCAAGGCCGCGGCGCGCATCCACACTCCCCCGGCGAAGCCGACCGGCGCCTGCGCCAGCAGCGGACTCGCCACGACCTCGTTCAGGAGCCGGGCGCCGCGCGTGCCGCGATTCATGAACCCGGGCACGGCGAGGAAGGTGTTGGCGGCGACGTACTTCACCTCGAGCGTCGCCGGCGTGCCGCGCTGCAGCGGCGCGTCGCTCGCCGGCGTGAGCATCGCCAGCGCCTTGTCGATCATCGCCAGGCCGTCTTCGGCGAAGGCGAGCTTGCGCATCGGGATGATGGTCGTCGTCGACTTCATGGCCGTGCCGGCACCGGCGTAGGCGAGCAGCACTGCGTTGCCGGGCTCGGCCTTCGCCAGCGCCTCGAACGCCGTCGTTGCCGGCTCGACCTCGTCGGTCTGCCCGGCGGAGGCCTTGGCGAAGTGATCGAAGGCGCTCTGGAAAGCCGCATCGGATGCCGCATGGGACAGCGCGGCGACCGCCAGCGCCGCGAACAGCACCGCAGTGCGAGCGGCGATGACGCTAGGCCGGCGCGGGATTGGGGTCATGACAGCCTCCGGTTCGAACACACGATGGCCGCAGACTAGCGACCGTCGCTGCCGCCTGCAGCCGGTGTGCGACGCGCGGACTGCTGGCGGCGCGAAGCGACGGCACGGCGGCGCGAACGGCGGGCGATCCGCCCGACCCTGCCCGGCGCGCGCCGCTGGCCGGCCACGAAGCTCGGCGCCAGGATGGCGACGACGGTGGCGCCGAGCCAGGCCTCCTTGCCCTCGGCCCACACGTCGGCGGCGGCAACGAAGCGCGTCGCCATCAGGAAGCCGGCGGTCGCCAGGCCGACGCCCGCGACGGCGAGGGCGAAGATGCGCGAGGCGACACGGGCGCTACGCTCGCTCGTCTGGATGAGGTGCGAGATCCACCAGCAGCGCGAGCAGCAGCGTCGGCGGCCAGCCGCCGAAGCGCGCCGCCATGACCGCGAACAGCGCCGCCTGGCTGAAGACGTCGAACGATCGGCGTGCTCGTCCTGCTCGCGCTCGTCTCAGGCCGACGAGCCGATGAGAACGGGCGGGCGGGCCGGCGGGGCGCGGCATGGACTCTCCTCTGCACGACGCGTGCAGTCGCGACGAATATAGCTGCGGGCCCGATCCGCCGGCGCCGCGGCGGCGCCGCTTCGCGCTCTCGGCGTGCAGCTCGTCGCTCGGGCGCGGCCGGCCGCGCGCGACTCGACCAGAATCGCGCCATGGCGACCTCCCCGAGCGCTCCCTCGACCGCCGCGATCCCCTGCGCGACGCCGCGCGGTGACCTGCTGCGGCGCTTCCTGAAGCGCGGCCTGCGCGTCGAGGGCGCGGCGGTGTTCATCGCGGTTTGCCTGTGGGCGATCGGCCACCAGCCGTTCGGCACGACGCTCGTCTATTCGGCGTGCATCTCGACGATGT
>JAYSMB010000639.1:0-8973 GCA_043725065.1 Burkholderiales bacterium | reverse complement strand
GGACCGTGGCGCAGGCCACCGATTTCTTCGCGGCGCAGTCGGGCTTCACGCGCGACGCATCGCAGGCGGCCGTCAACGGCATCGCCCTGTACCCCGGCTATGTCATCTCGTATACCGTGGGGCGGCCGCAGCTCGAGACCCTGCTGGCCGATTACATGCTCACGATGGCCGAACGCGGCTCGCTGCGCGACTTTCACGACCGGCTGCTCTCGTACGGCTCGATCCCGCTTGCGGTGCGGGGGCCCGAGTTGCTGGCCGACCTGGACAAGCCGGGCAGCGCTGTGCGGGCCGCGGCCAACTACTGAGCGAGACTCGCGAATCTCCCGATGGCGGGTGGCCGCGGGCCTGTCGACAATCGATCCTTCGCCGTAGCAGAAAGCTCACCATGCAAAGACGCCAGGCGCTCCACGCCCTCGCCGGCTCCGCCGTCGTCGCGGCTCTTCCGTTCGGCCGCGCCCACGGCGCCGATGCCACGCCGTTCAAGATCGGCTTCATCCTGCCCATGACCGGCCAGTCGGCCTCCACCGGCAAGCAGATCGAGGCGGCGGCCAAGCTCTGGATGGCGCAGAACGGATCGACGGTCGCCGGCCGCAAGATCGAGCTGCTGATCAAGGACGACGGCGGTGTGGCCGACACCACGCGCCGGATCGCGCAGGAGTACGTGGTCAACGACAAGGTCGACGTGCTGGCCGGCTTCGGCCTGACGCCGCTCGCCTTCGCCACCGCGCCGATCGCGACGCAAAGCAAGACACCGATGGTCGTGACCGCGGCGGCCACCTCGGCCATCACCGAGCAGTCGCCCTACATCGTGCGCACCAGCTTCACACTGCCGCAGGTCTCGGTCTCGATCGCCGAGTGGGCCGCCAAGCACGGCATCAAGAACGTGGTGACCTTCGTCGCCGACTACGGCCCGGGCATCGACGCCGAGAAGTTCTTCAAGAGCCAGTTCCAACTGAACGGCGGCAAGATCATCGGCGAGATCCGCTCGCCCTTGCGCAGCCCCGACTTCGCGCCCTTCCTGCAGAAGGTGGCCGACCTCAAGCCCGAAGCGGTGTTCGTGTTCCTGCCCTCGGGCCAGGGAGCGGCCTTCATGAAGCAGTTCGGCGAGCGCGGGCTCGACAAGTCGGGCATCAAGCTGATCGCCACCGGCGACGTCGTCGACGACGACCAGCTCAACGACATCGGCGACGTGGCGCTCGGCGTCGTCAACTCGCACCACTACTCCGCGGCCCATCCTTCGGCGATGAACAAGAAGTTCGTCGCCGCCTTCGAGGCGGCCAACAAGTTCCGCCCCAACTTCATGGCGGTGGCCGGCTACGACGGCATGCACCTGATCTACAACGCGCTGGCCACCACCAAGGGCGCGGGCGGCGGCGACGCGCTGCTCGCGGCCATGAAGGGCCAGATCTTCGAAAGCCCGCGCGGCCAGATTCTGATCGACGCGCAAACCCGCGACATCGTGCAGGACGTCTACATCCGCAAGGTCGAGCGCGTGGCGGCGATGGGCAACCAGCTCTACAACGTCGAGTTCGACGTGCAGAAGGCGGTGAAGGATCCGGCCAAGGTCAAGTAGGGCGGCCGCACCTCGACTAACCGATGGGCTCGAACAGCGCCCGGTAGCTGCCGGCGACCGTCACGTCCGTGAAGCGCTCGCAAAAGCGCCGGTGCGCGCGCTGCGTCATCGCGTCGAGCGCGGACTGCTCCATGCGGAGCCATCGCTGCATCGCTTCGCGAAAGGCATCGTAGCTGTCGTCCTTTGCGTAGACGGCGTCGCCGCCGAGGATCTCGACCAGGCCGTCGATCGGCGCGCAGACGACAGGAATGCCGCGCGCCACCGCTTCCAGCGCCACCATGCCGAAGGGCTCGTAGGCCGAAGGGATCGCGAGTAGGTCGATCTGCGCGTAGAACGCTTCCAGGCGTTCGCGTCCGCACCAGCCCAGATAGCGGACCCGGCGCCCGAGCTCCTGGTCGGCCATGAGGTCGCGGGCATAGGCGCTGAAGCCCCGGCCGGCGATCAGGCTGGAGTAGGCCTCGAAGCCTTCTTCCCTGAGGATCCATTGCACGTACTCGGGGCGCTTGCGCGGCACCAGCCGGCCGCAAAAGCCGAGCGTGCGAGTGGCGCCGCGCGGCAACGGCGAGGACCGCCGCCGGATGCCGTTGTGGATCACGCTGACCCTTGGATTCAGCGCCGCATAGCCGAGCCGCCGGTAGTGGCCGAGCTCGGCGTTCGACACCAGAACGATCTCGTCGCAAGCGGCGATCAATTGCTCCTGGCGCTGCACGGCCCAGCCGAGGTCGATGCCGTTGGACTCGGCTTCGCAACGAAGCAGCGAGTGAACGGTGAAGACGGTTCGCCTGCCTCTGAGCGCCTGCAGGATCCCGGGGTTGTGGTTGTAGGTATGCAGGTGGGCGATCGGCGCGCGGATGGCCTCGAGCTCCTCGAGCGAGCCGACCGCGACGTTCGCGTACTCGCGCAGGAGCTGGTCGATCTCGAAGGGCTGGTAGTGGTGGTCGATCAGATACCAGAGGATGGGCAGGCCGATCGTCTGAAAGCCGCTGATCAGGCTGTCGATCGCGCTGCCCACGCCGCCGAGCCGGTTGAACGGCAGCTCGTTGGTGATCTCGACGACGGCAAAGTCGTCGAGCCTGCAATTGCTGATCATGGTGGCGCGATCCGGCGCGCGGCGACGTCGAGATGACCGAGCACGGCGACGCTGCGGCATTCGACCGGATGGTCTTCCGCTTCTTCCCATCGGCCTTCGCATTGCCTCGCCAGGAAGACGCCGGCCGGGCATTCGTCGAGGTCGGGGTTGCGGTCCTCGACGCGGAAGTCGTGTACCGCGACGATCCGGTACAGGCTCGACGTGAGCGCGGCGAGGTCGACCCGAATCTGGCCGTGACTGATGTAGCGCTGGCCCCAGCGGTCGATGCGAAAAGGCGCGATGTGCAGCGTCGCCCCGTCGATGCGGAACAAGCGTTCCGCGTCGCTCGCCCCGCCGCTCCAGACCTGAACTGGGGCCGCGCCGCGCAGGCCCGGCAACGCCGCATGAAGACGGCCCGCGGGCGCCGGATCGCCGGCGGCGGGATAGCCCTGGTTCTGACCGCGAGGCACCGGAAAGGAGTGACCGCGCGGCCGGCTCAGGCCATGCCTTTTCGCGCGCACTTCAGGATCGACGGCTTGTAGTCGTCGGTCAGATCCTGGCCCAGGCAGCCGACCAGCGCCGCGACGAAGTCGACCTCGCCCAGGTAGTCCAGCGAGGTCAGCGCCACCAGGCGGTCGACCAAGGCCTTGGAAATCTCTCGCGTACGCAACTGGGCGATCGATTCTTCGTCGAGGTGGTATTCGATTGCCCGGATGCCGAGGTTGACGCGAAGGAAGGCGATCAGCGCTCGCAGCGAATGCTCTACGTTCGCCAGATGGTCGTCGAGCTTCATGTGGATGTCGCGATAGAAGTCGACGAGCCGGTTCAGCCACGGCGCCTCTTTCTCGTCGATGACCATTTCGCAGAACTCGCGGTAGTTCTTCACCGTCGCGTCTTTGGCGAGATAGGCGCCGAGCGAGTCCTGCATCGTCTCCCAGATGCCGAACTTGCCGCCGACCGACAGGCGCACTTGCGACAGGTGCGAGAGCAGCGTGCTCTCGCTGTCGCTCGCGAGCTCGAAGAACGGAAAGTCGCGCCGGATCGTGCCTGCGTAGTAGAAGTAGAGGGCGGTGACGTACAGCGTGGACATCGCGAAGTAGCCTTCGTCGTTGGCCCAGAACGCCAGGCGGCCGAGATCCTGGCGTGGCATGTCTTTCACCTGCCTGAACCAGCGGATCATGTCGCCGCCAAGGGCCGGGTCCTTGCGACGGCGCTTGATGTCGGTGATGCGGTCGAGCAGATCCTCGGCCGCGATCAGCAGCGGGTTCAGGATCTTGAGCCGGATGTGCTCCTTCTCCTTGTCGCGGTCGTCGTCGCGCTCCTGGCGCAGCTTGTAGCGGGTCGTGTAGAAGGCGGCGATGACGCCGAGAAGCGGCGTGATGAACAGGGTAAGCAGCACCTTGGTCGTGTCGTCCATCGCTTGCGCCGCCGGCGCCGCCGACGCCGCCGACGCGCCGGCCGCCGATATGGCGGACGCAGGATCGGCGGCGGCCCCCACGCTACTGAAGAGCGCGCAACAGCAGGCCGCGGCGAGGAGCCTCGCGTTGCTGGTTTTTGGCCCGCGGCGATTCATGTCAGACGACCCGTCCCGATGCCGCCGCGCGGAATCGCAGCGACGAAGCCGGGCCAGTGTCGTGGAACACAATCGACGCAGTCAAGAGTCGGTGAACGCAGGAAGACCTTCGCAGTGGATCCCATCGCCACCCCCTTCGACGAGGAATTCGGCCTCGTCGCCGACCTGATCCGCGATCACGCGCGGCGCGACCCGGGGCACGTTGCCCTCGTCGACGCGCAACGGACGCTCAGCTACGGCGAGCTCGATGCGTTGATGGATCGCATCGCGGCAGCCTTGCAGCGTGAAGGTGTGCGGCCGCGCGAGGCGATCGCCATCTGCGCTGGCGCCTCGGTGAACTATGCGGCAGTGTTCCTCGGCGCGTTGCGCGCCGGTGTCGTCGTCGCGCCGCTGGCGCCCGGCGAAACCGCGAAGAGCCTGGCCGGCATGTTGAGCGACTCGGGTGCGAAGCGGTTGTTCATCGACGCATCCACGGCGGAGAGCTTCGGCAGCGGCACCACAAACGCGGTGCCGCGCATTGCGCTCGATGGCGCAGGGGCAGGCAGCGCGCTCGAGTCGTGGCTGGCGCCCGAAGGTGCGGCGGCGACGAAGGTTTCACCGGCTCCCGACTGGGCCTTCAACATCATTTATTCGTCGGGCACGACCGGCTCGCCCAAGGGCATCGTGCAGCCGCATGCGATGCGATGGGCCCAGGTGCAACGCGGCGGCACGGCGTACGGCCACGGTCCGCTAAGCACGACCCTGCTCGCTACGCCGCTGTACTCGAACACCACGCTGGTCGTCTTCCTGCCGACGATGGCCTGGGGCGGCACCGCCGTGCTGATGCCAAGGTTCAACGCCGCCGAATACCTGCGCCTCGCGCAGCGGCACCGCGCCACGCACACGATGCTGGTGCCCGTGCAGTATCGGCGCCTGATGGCAGTGCCCGACTTCGACAGCTTCGACCTCTCGTCGTTCACGATGAAGTTCTGCACCAGCGCGCCCTTCGCCGCCGCGCTCAAGGCCGACGTGCTGGCCCGCTGGCCCGGCGGCCTGACCGAGTTCTACGGCATGACCGAAGGTGGCGGCAGTTGCGCGTTGCCGGCACACGAGCATCCCGACAAGCTGCACACCGTGGGCCGGCCGATGGAAGGGCATGACATCCGCCTGATCGACGACGAGGGCGGGGAAGTGGCACGCGGCGAGATGGGCGAGATCGTCGGCCGCTCGGGTTCGATGATGATCGGCTACCACGGCCAGCCGGCGAAGACGCGCGACGCCGAATGGACCAGCCCCGCCGGCGAGCGCTTCATCCGCACCGGCGACGTCGGCCGCTTCGACGAAGACGGCTTCCTGGTCCTCATGGACCGCAAGAAAGACATGGTCATCAGCGGCGGCTTCAACATCTACCCGAGCGACCTGGAAAGCGTGCTGCGCGAGCACCCGGGCGTGGCCGACGTGGCCGTGGTGGGCGTGCCCTCAGAGCAGTGGGGCGAGACGCCGATCGCCTTCGTCGTGCCGGCGACTGGCGGCGCTGCCAGCGAAGCGGAATTGCTGACATGGTTCAACCAGCGCGTCGGCAAGACGCAGCGCTTAACCGCCCTGCACTACCTTGACGAGCTGCCGCGCAGCGCGATCGGCAAGGTCCTGAAGCGCGAGCTGCGCGACCGGCACGGGCCCGACGGATGACTACGCTCGGCGGCACGGCAGCCGGACGACAAACTCGCTTCCGAGATCCTTTCCGTGGCTGCTGGCGGCGATGCGGCCGCCGTGCGACTTGATCAGTTCATGAGCCACCGGCAGGCCGATACCGAGTCCCGATTGGTCCAGAGGCAAATTCGTGTCGACCGTGAACAGGTCGAAGATGTGCGGCAATACTTCCGGCGCGATGCCGACGCCATCGCTCGCCACCGTCGCCATCGCCTCGTCACCGCCCGCGGCGACGGTCAGCGAGATTTCGCCGCCGTGAGGTGATCGGCGCGAGGCATCGTTCAGCAGATTGCCGAATGCCTGGACCAGCCGCTGCAGGTCACCGAGAACGATGATCCTGTCCGCCGGCACCGTGACGCGCAAGTGCTGTCGCTTGGCGTCGATCATATGCCGGCAGGCGTCGACCGCCAGAGCCACGACGCGGTCGAGCCTCACGTCGCTGCGCCGCAGGCGAAACTCGCCAGCGCCTACGCGGGAGCCGTCGAGGAGATCATCGATGAGTCTTGCCATGTGGTCGTTCTGACGCAGCACGACCTCGTACAGCTTCGACTGCGCCGCCGCGTCGTGATGGCGGCGGGTGAGCAAGGCAACGGCCATGCGCGTGGCCCCCAGCGGATTGCGCAAGGCGTGCGCGGCCATCGCGACGAAGTTGATCTGCCGGCGATGTGCCTCTTCAGCGTTGGCCTGGAGCTTCCGCGCGATCTGGGCGGCGCTGACCAGTTGCCGGTTCGCCCCCAGCTACTCCCGCAGACGCGCCTCGTGCTCGGCGAAAGCGGAGTCCGGACGCCTTGCGACATCGGCGGGGAGGGCGAGCATCGGTGCCGCATCGTCTTCATCACCGGAGGCTTGCGACGCGCAAAACGTGTAGTTGCCGGCACCGCGCTTCTTCGAGCGGTACATGGCGGCATCGGCGCGCCGGATGAGAGTCACGGCGTCGGCGCCGTCCTCCGGATACACGCTGATGCCGACGCTGGCCGACAAGGACAACGTATGCGGACCGATGACGCTTGGCTCGGCCAGGGCTTCGAGCATTTCGCGGGCGATCGGTGCGGCGTCCGCGGCGCTCGAGAGCTCGGCCAGCAGCACCACGAACTCGTCGCCGCCGTAGCGACTGACCGAGTCCGAATCGCGAACCGCACCGGCCAGACAGCGCGCCGCCAGGCGCAGTACCTCGTCGCCAACGGCGTGGCCGAGCGCGTCGTTGATCTGTTTGAAGCGGTCCAGATCGACGAACATCACGCCGACGCGCGTCGAGCGCCGTTGCGCCATTGAAATCGCCTGCTCCAGTCGGTCCAGCATAAGGGTGCGATTGGGCGCGCCCGTCAACTCATCGTGCTGGGTGGAGCGGGTCAGATCGCCGAGGCTGCTGACCGCCGTTTGCGCCGCCGTGTCGGCGTGTACGGCGGCCTGCACGAGCTGGTCGTTGACCTCCATCAGCTGAGCGGTTCGAAGGCTGCTCAGCTCCTCCCTCGCTTGACCAAGTTCCCGTCGCAAGCTCGCCAGATCGGCGCGCACCGCATCCGCTTGAGCATGGAGCGGGGCGAGGGCTCGCGTTGCCGCGAGAACCGGGACATCGTCGCTCATGTGCTACCGCGCCGTGGCTGACGTGGCTGGGTCGGGCCCTCTGACCCGGCACGACCGATCAGCGCCGCGAGCTCAGCTGCCCCATGACGGCGCTCAGCGCGACGGCGCCGAGCGTCTTGACCAGCGTCGGGTGCTGTGCGTAGAACGCGCCGACACGATCGACGATGGACGGATCCTGCTTTTCCGCGTGAACCGCGATGGCGTTCACGTCGGCCGGAGAAATTTGAGAAGCTTGCTCCGGGGTGATATTCGGCGCCGCCGAACTCGAACTCGAACCCGTACCAAGAATACGGCCGAGAACGCCACCCGCCACCGACGCGAGGCCGCCCGAACCGAGCGACTGAACCAGCTGGTTGAGCACTCCCGCCTGTTGTTGTGGATTCGAGCGGTCGAAGAGGTTGCCGACCATTTGTCCGAACGGTGGCGTCGCGTCGGAGCGGAATGCGGCGGCGATGCCGTTGCCCAGATCCTGCTGCGAAACCTGCGGTGCCACTTCGTCGAAGTGCTGATGTACGTCGGACTGCGGCGCCTGATTGTCGCCGGCGTACTGCTGAAGGATGTCGAGAAGTCCCATGGCATTTCCTTTAAGGTCTTGGCCGGAATGCGCAGCATCTGACCGGGGTTCGACATGCTCGCACGGTAAGGGCACAGAGCGATCTCGACGTAGGACGGATTCCCGACCGACCTTTCCTGAACTTCCCGACACGGAGGTCCCCCGGTAACATCGAATGAAATTGCTGAATCTTGCGAGGAGAGCGCTGACGCTCCGACCGCCCCATGGAGCTTCGGTCTTGCGCGAAATCAACGCGAATCTGCTGAACGAGCTGCGCATCGACGGTCAGCAGCGTGAAGACGACGGCGGCGGCGGTCCACCGCGCTGGTTGTGGCCGGCACTGGCCGCGATGCTGATCGTCGCGCTGCTCGCCGGCGCCGCCTGGTGGTTTCTGGGCGCGCGACCGATCGCCGTGCGGACGGCCATCGCCACGGCGCCCGGCGCGGGCGGCGCAGCCGGCGCGGTACTGCAAGCCACCGGCTACATCACGGCGCGCCGTCTGGCAACGGTCTCGACCCAGATCACCGGCACGCTCACGCGGGTGCTGATCGAAGAAGGCGATCACGTGCGGAAGGGCCAGATCATCGCCCGCCTGGACGACAGCGGCCTGCGCGCCAGCCTCGACGTGGCCAACGCCAACGTGATGACGGCGCAGGCCCAGGTGACGACGGCACAGGCACAGCTCGCCCAGGCGCAGGCCGACTCGCGCCGGCAGGAGTCGCTGGTCGCGAGCGGCATGGCGACCCAGCAGTTTGCCGAGCAGTCGCGCACGGCCGTGTCCACCGCCACCGCTCAGCTCGACGCGCGCCGCCGCGAGGCCGATTCGGCGCGCGCGCAGGTCGCCGCGGCGAAGGTGAATTTCGACTACGCGATCGTGCGCGCGCCGTTCACCGGCGTGGTCACGGTCAAGGCGGCGCAGGTCGGCGAGATCG
>JAYSMB010000638.1:0-4053 GCA_043725065.1 Burkholderiales bacterium | reverse complement strand
CGACCGGCGTGCTGATTCCGCCCAAGGGCTACCTCGAACGCTTGCGCGCGATCTGCGACAAGCACGGCATCCTGCTGATTTTCGACGAGGTCATCACAGGCTTCGGCCGCCTCGGCACGCCCTTCGCCGCCGACTACTTCAAGGTCACGCCCGACCTCATGACGGTGGCCAAGGGCATCACCAACGGCTGCGTGCCGATGGGTGCGGTGTTCGCGAAGCGCGCGATCCACGACGTGTTCATGCAAGGTCCCGAGCATGTCGTCGAGTTTCCGCACGGCTACACCTACTCGGCTCATCCGCTCGCCTGCGCCGCCTCGCTCGGTACGCTGGAAACCTACGCGGACGAAGGCCTGCTGACGCGCGCCACGAAGATGGCGCCGAGCTTCGAGCACGCCGTGCACTCGCTCGACGAATCTCCGCACGTGATCGACGTGCGCAACATCGGCCTGGTCGGCGCGATCGAGCTCGAGTCGATCCCCGGCGCGCCGGGCAAACGGGCGTTCGACGTCTTTCGCACCTGCTTCGAGCGCGGCGTGCTGATCCGCACGACCGGCGACATCATCGCCCTGTCGCCGCCGCTGATCGTCGAAGACGCGCACATCGACCAGGCGATCAGCACGATCGCAGATGTGCTGAAGACGGTCGCCTGAACGTCGCAGGTCGCGGCCGGACGCCGCGACGCCACCGGGCTGGCGCCGCCGGCCCGGTCGAAGGTGTGGACAATCGCCGGTTTGCCCGCCGCCACGAGCGGCCCGCCACGCTTGCCCGATGAGCGCCGAAGCTTTTCTCCAGATCAGGAACCTCGTCAAGGAGTTCGATGGTCATCGCGCCGTCGACGACGTCTCGATCGACATCGTCAAGGGCGAGGTATTCGCCCTGCTCGGCTCCTCGGGCTGCGGCAAGACGACGCTGCTGCGCATGTTGGCCGGCTTCGAGACGCCGACCTCGGGCTCGATCACGCTCGAGGGTCAAGACCTCGCCGGCCTGCCGCCGTATGCCCGGCCGATGAACATGATGTTCCAGAGCTATGCGCTGTTCCCGCACCTCTCGGTGGCCGACAACATCGCCTTCGGCCTGCGCCGCGACGGCCTGCCTGCGGCCGAGGTCGCGGCACGCGTCGACGCGATGCTCAAGCTCGTGCAGCTCGGCGCCTTCGCCAAGCGCAAGCCGCACCAGCTTTCCGGTGGCCAGCAGCAACGCGTTGCCCTGGCACGCAGCCTGGCCAAGAAGCCGCGCCTGCTGTTGCTCGACGAGCCGCTCGGCGCGCTCGACAAGAAACTGCGTGAAGAAACGCAGATCGAGCTGGCCGACATCATCGGCGACGTCGGCGTCACCTGCGTCATGGTGACGCACGATCAGGAAGAAGCGATGACGATGGCCTCGCGCATCGCCGTGATGAGCCAGGGCCGGTTCCTGCAGGTCGGCGCGCCGAACGAGGTCTACGAGACGCCGACCAGCCGCTTCGTCGCCGACTTCATCGGCAACGTCAACCTTATGGACGGCACGCTGGTAGAGGACGAGGCCGACCACGCCGTGGTTGATTGTGGCGACGTGAAGCACTGGGTCGGCCACGGCATCACCGGGACGCTCGGAATGCCGGTGACGGTTGCACTGCGGCCGGAAAAGATCGGCGTCGGCGCCGAGCCGCCCGAGCCTGCACCCGAGATACCGGCCGGCGAGTTCAATCGCGTGCGCGGCACTGTGAAGGACATGGCCTATTTCGGCAGCTTCACGGTCTATCGCCTGCAGCTCGCGTCAGGACGCATTCTCAAGATCAGCCAGAGCAACACCGAGCGTCACGGGGCCAGCCTGACCTTGCGCGACGCAGCGTGGGCGAGCTGGTCGCCACTGGCTCAGGTCGTGCTGACCCAATGAGAATCGGTCGAGGCCTCGGCGGCCGGGCAGCGGTCATCGGCATTCCCTATGCCTGGCTGGCCGCGTTCTTTCTCCTGCCGTTTCTGGTCGTCGCCAAGATCAGCGTCTCCGAGATGGAGACGACGAGCTTCAAGGACATCGTCGCCTGGAAAGACGGCGCAATCGCCTTCAGCCTGAAGTTCGGCAACTACCTCCTGCTGACCCAGGACAGCCTTTACTTCAGCACCTATGTCGCCAGCCTCAAATACGCGGCGGTGACGACCTTGCTGTGCCTCGCGATCGGCTATCCGTTCGCCTACTTCATGGCGCGCTCGCGCCGGACCCTGCAACCGGCATTGCTGATGCTGGTGATGCTGCCGTTCTGGACCTCGTTCCTGCTTCGTGTCTACGCCTGGAAGGCCTTGCTCAGCGAACAGGGCCTGGCCGCGAACGCGATCGAAGCCGTCGGGCTCGACCGCGTGCTCGCCTTCTTCGGCTTGATCCCCGGACCGGGTCAATTGATGAACACGCCGTTCTCGCTGGTGCTCGGCATGACTTACACCTATCTGCCGTTCATGATCCTGCCGCTCTACTCGAATCTGGCGAAGCTGGACCTGCGATTGCTCGAGGCCGCTTCGGATCTCGGTGCGACGGCATGGACTGCGTTCTGGAAGATCACGGTGCCGCTCTCGCGTGCCGGCATCATCGCAGGGGCCATGCTGGTGTTCATTCCCTGCGTCGGCGAATACGTGATCCCCGAGCTGCTCGGCGGGCCGCAGACGCAGATGATCGGTCGCACCCTCTGGGACGAGTTCTTCAGCAACAACGACTGGCCGATGGCCTGTACCGTTGCCGTGACCATGGTGCTGCTCGTGATCGTTCCGGTGGCGGTGTTCAGCCGCTACCAGGCCGAGGTGCAGGAGCGTCGGGCGTGAATTCACCCCTCAACGCAGCATCTTTCACCCCCGCCCTCTCCCCGCGGGGGAGTGGGCGAAGAGTAGGCGCGGCAACGTTCAACCGCGTCTTCGCGGTCGGCTGGCTGGCGCTCGGCTTCGCCTTTCTCTACCTGCCGATCGTCGCGCTGATCGTCTATTCGTTCAACGATTCGCCGGTCGCCAACGTCTGGCGCGGCTTCACGCTCAAGTGGTACGTCGCGCTCGCGTCGGACGGCGAGCTGCTCGCCGGTCTGGCCTTGTCGCTGAAGGTCGCCCTGGCGACGGCCTCGGCCTCGCTCGTCCTCGGCACGCTCGCGGCATTCGCGTTGACGCGCTATCGCCGCTTCTTCGGCCGCACCTTGTTCGCCGGCATGGTCGCGGCGCCGCTGGTCATGCCCGAGGTCATCATCGGCCTGTCGTTGCTGTTGATGCTGGTCTCGCTGCAGCGTGCTACCGAAGCGCTGTTCGGTGTCGGCTTTCCCGAGCGCGGCATGCTGACGATCTGGCTCGGCCACCTGTTGCTCGGCATGGCTTACGCGACCGTCGTCGTCCGGTCCCGACTGCAAACGCTCAACCCGCAGCTCGAAGAGGCGGCGATGGACCTCGGTGCGCGACCCTGGCAGGTATTCTGGCTGGTGACCCTGCCGATCATCGGCCAGGCGCTGGTCTCGGCCTTTTTGCTCGCCTTCACGCTCTCGCTCGACGACGTCGTGCTCTCGGCCTTTCTCTCGGGCCCGGGCGCGACGACGATGCCACTGGTCATCTTCTCGCGCGCCCGGCTCGGCCTGAACCCTAGCGTCAACGCCGTGGCGACGATCATCATCGCCCTGGTGGCGGTCGGCGTGGTCGCGGCGAGCCTCGTCCTGGCGCGCAACGAGCGGCGCCATGCCCAGGACATGGCGGCCGCAAACCGGAGACAAACATCATGAACGTGTGGCTCGCGTATTTTTGCCTGGCCCTGGCGATGGCCATCGTCGGCGCCTACGTCGGCTTCTCGAAAGCGCTGGTCATCGTCTTCCCCATCTTTCTCCTGGCCTGGATGCGCTTTGCCATTGCCGCGGTGGCGATGGCGCCCTGGCTGCGCCGACCCGCCAACGAAGCTCCCCTCGATTCAGGGGCGCATCGCCTCGTCTTCCTCGAATCGTTCTTCGGCAACTTTCTCTTTTCGATCTGCATGCTGTTCGGCATGAAGCAGAGCTCGGCGCTGGCCGCGGGCGTGATCATGGCGGCGATCCCGGCGACCGTCGCCGTGTTGTCGCGGCTG
>JAYSMB010000637.1:0-8948 GCA_043725065.1 Burkholderiales bacterium | reverse complement strand
AATCAGCTTCCCAAGCCCGCTGTGCGGGCTAGGCGTTCGCGAAGAAACGCTTTGTCAGTGACCGTTTCGCATTGCGGAACGTTTTGTTTCTTGAGAGGTAGAGAAATGCTGCACCGCCTAGCGATCCGCGATTTCGTGATCGTCGACGCGCTCGAAATCGAGTTCGCGTCGGGACTGACCGTGCTCAGCGGCGAGACCGGCGCGGGCAAGTCGATCCTCGTCGATGCCTTGCAGCTCGCGCTCGGTGGTCGTGGCGACGCCGGCGTCGTTCGCGAGGGCGCGGCGCGCGCCGAGATCACGGCCGAGTTCGACGCGCCGCCGTCGCTGGCCGCATGGCTGGCCGAGGCCGGCTTCGAAGCCGATCCCGAAAACGCCGGCCGGCTGCTGCTTCGGCGCACGATCGACGCGCAGGGAAAGAGCCGCGCCTGGGTCAACGGCAGCGCGGCGACAGCCGCGCAACTGCGTGAAGCCGGCGAGGCGCTGGTCGACATCCACGGCCAGCACGCCTGGCAAAGCCTGACCCGCGCGCCCTCGGTGCGGGCCGTGCTCGACGCTTACGCGCAGATCGATGCGAAGCCGCTCGCCACGCGCTGGGCCGAGTGGCGCGACGCCCGCGACGCGCTGACCGCGGCGAGCGAGAAGCAAGGTGACCTCGAACGCGAGCGCGAACGGCTGGCATGGCAGCTGGGCGAACTCGACAAGCTCGCGCCGGGCGACGCCGAATGGCCCGATCTCGACGCCGAGCACACCCGACTTGCCAATGCGCAATCGCTGATCGACGCGGCGAGCGGCGCGCTCGAAGCGATCTCGGGAAGCGACGGCGAATCGGCGCCGAACGCTGAATCGTCGGCCGCGCGTGCGATCGACGCGCTCGAAGGCGTCGCCGCTTTCGACACCCGCCTGGCCTCGACGATCGAATCGCTGCGCGGCGCCGAAGCGCAATTGCGCGACGCTGCGCACACGCTGGCGAGCTATCTCGACAAGACCGAACTCGACCCGGAGCGGCTGCGTACGCTCGACGATCGCATGTCGGCGTGGGTCGGCCTCGCGCGTCGCTATCGGCGCCCGCCGGCCGAGTTGCCTGCGCTGCTCGCGCAGTGGAAGGGCGAGCTGCGCGCCCTCGACGCCGCCGCCGACCTCGAAGCGCTGCGGCGTACCAGCGAAGGCGCGCGCACCGCTTACGACGGCGCGGCAAAGCAGGTCTCGGCGGCCCGCCGCACGGCGGCGCCGAAACTTGCCGCCGCGGTGACGCGAGCCATGCAGCAGCTCGGCATGACCGGCGGCCGGTTCGAGGTTGCGCTGGCGGCCACCGACGCACCGCAATCGTTCGGCCTCGAGTCGGCCGAGTTCCTCGTCGCCGGTCATGCCGGAACGACACCACGAGCGCTCGGCAAAGTCGCTTCGGGCGGCGAGCTCTCGCGCATCGCGCTCTCGGTCGCGGTGGTGACCAGCGAACTCGACACGGGCGCCGACGCGCCGGGCACGCTCATCTTCGACGAGGTCGACGCCGGCATCGGCGGCGCCGTCGCCGAGACCGTCGGCCGCCTGATGAAGCAGCTCGGCCGCGACCGCCAGGTGCTCGCCGTCACGCACTTGCCGCAAGTCGCCGCTTGTGCCGATCGCCACTTCGTTGTCGCCAAGCAGACCGACAAGGGCAAGACGCGCAGCGCCGTCGATGCCGTCGCCGGCGAGTCGCGCGTGGCCGAGATCGCGCGCATGCTCGGCGGCGAAAAGCTTTTGTCGACCAGCCTCGCCCACGCCCAGGAGATGCTCGCGTCGAGCGCCGTGGCGACAGCGTCGCGAAAGGCCAGGCCATGAGCGACCCCAGCGGGGTCGGCCCCGCCCTCTCGGAGCGAGGGGTTGGGGAGGGAGCAGCCCCGGAAACTCCCTTGCGGAGCAAGGAGGGAGCAGCCCTGCCCGGCGCAGCCGGAGATGCCGCAACAAGCTCCCGAGAAATCGTGCTCGTCACCGGCATCTCCGGCTCGGGCAAGTCGGTGGCGCTGCACGCGCTCGAAGACGCGGGCTTCTTCTGCGTCGACAACCTGCCGCCCGAGTTGCTTCTCGACTTCCTTCGCCTCGAACAGGAGCGGCGCGGCCGGCGCATCGCGATCGCCGTCGACGTGCGCAGCGCCGGCTCCTTGCCGCACCTGCTGCCATTGCTCGCGCAATTGAAGGGCGAAGGCGTCGTCGTCCACGCGATCTTTCTCGACGCGACCACCGGTGCCCTGGTGCGGCGCTTCTCGGAGACGCGACGCGCCCATCCGCTCGCCGATCGCGGCGCGCTGGTGGAAGCGATCGAGCTCGAACGCGAGCTGCTCGCCGACCTGCGCGATCTCTCCACCGTGCTCGACACGAGCCAGCTTCGTCCGGCCCAATTGCGCACCTGGATGCGCGAGCTGGTCCGCGTGCCCGACAGCCGGCTCACCCTGGTCTTCGAAAGCTTCGCCTACCGCCACGGCGTGCCGCTCGACGCCGACTATGTGTTCGACGTTCGCGTCCTGCCGAACCCGCACTACGTGCCCGAACTTCGCCCGCTCACCGGGCGCGACACTGCCGTCGCCGAATACCTGGCGGCGCAGCCCGACGCGATCGAGATGCTCGAACGGATCTCGGCCTTTCTGCGTCGCTGGCTGCCGGCCTTCAAGGCCGATCAACGCGCCTATCTCACCGTCGCCATCGGCTGCACCGGCGGCCAGCATCGCTCGGTGTGGTTCGCCGAACGGCTGGCCGAACGATTCGAGAAAGAAGCGGCGCCGCTGATCCGGCATCGAGAACTCGAGCTGGTGTGATCGCCGCCGCCCTGCCCGACCCCGCGCTGCCGCTTTTTCCGCTGCGGACGGTGCTCTTTCCCGACGGTCTGCTCGAGCTGAAGATCTTCGAGACGCGCTACCTCGACCTGATGTCGCGCTGCATGCGCGAGCAGCGGCCATTCGGCGTCATCGCCCTGAAGACCGGCGACGAACGGCGCGTCTCGAACGAGCCCGTGGCGATGTACGAGGTCGGCACGCTGGCCGAGCTGATCGAGGTCGACATCGCCGAGGCCAACATCCTGCTCGTCCGCTGCCGCGGCACGCAGCGCTTCGTGCTCGGCGCGACGCGTCGGCAAGCCGACGGCCTTTGGCTCGGTGACGCTACCGCGGTGGCCGACGATTCCGTCGTTGCGCCGGGCACGACGCACGGCAACGTGGTCAAGAGCCTGTCCGACGCCATCGAGACGCTTGCGGCCCAGGGCGCCAGCCCGTTTCTCGCGCCGCTCCGCTTCGACGATGCCGGCTGGGTCGCGAACCGCTGGGGCGAGATATTGCCTTTGCCGCTCGAAGCGAAACAGCGCCTCATGACGCTTGCCGATCCGCTCGCGCGTCTCGACATCGTCGATTCGCTGATGCGCACCAGCCACCCGGCACGCTGAGACAAGTTCCATCGGACTGGCCAACGACACCGTGCTGGCGGCGTACGACATCCACGCCGCGCTGAAGAAAAAGGCTGGCGCCGGTTAGGGTGGTGCTAGAGCCCGTCGACGTGGGCGGCGGGCCCGAGCCGCTTGCGCAAGGGCGCCGGCAGGCCGAGCGCCAGTGCGGCTTCGACCTCGAACCAACGGCCTTCGGGCCATGCCGATGTGCAACGGGCGACAGCCCGCGCCGAGGTCGCCGCCGGGAAGGCCCAGCGCACCGGCTGCAAGACCCAGTCGAAGTGCGTGAGCACATGCTTGAACGAGGCCAGCGTCTCGGCTTTGCCGGGCCAGGCGGCGCCGGCCTCGTTCAGGGCCTCGATCGAATCGAACTCGGGCAGGCTCCACAGGCCCGCCCACACGCCTTTCGGCTCGCGCTGGATGAGCCACACCTGGCCACGCCAGCGCAGTTCCAGCCAGACGTTCTCGCGCCGGCCGCGCACGAGGCGACGCGACTTGACCGGGTAGCGCTCCTGCGTTCCCTCCTGCGCGGCCCGGCAGAGACCGTGCACCGGGCAAAGCAGGCAACTCGGGCGCCGGGCAAGGCAGATCGTCGCGCCGAGGTCCATCAATCCTTGCGTATAGACCTCGATGCCACGCCTGGGCAAGAGCGCTGTGACCGCACTCCATAGCTCGCGCTCGGCGCCCGCCTTTGCCAGATCGCCGTCGAACGCGAGCACGCGCGCCAGCACCCGCTTGACGTTGCCGTCGAGGATCGCGACGCGTTCGCCGAACGAGAACGCGGCGATCGCGGCGGCGGTCGAGCGGCCGATGCCGGGCAAGGTCGCGAGAACGGCGCTGCTGCGCGGAAACTCGCCGGCGTGATCGTGAACGATCGCCCTCGCGGCGCGATGCAGGTTGCGCGCGCGGCTGTAGTAACCCAGGCCGCTCCAGAGTGCGAGCACATCGTCGACGCTCGCCGCCGCCAGTGCTCGCACGTCGGGAAACCGGGCCATGAAGCGATCGAAGTAGGCCAGCACCGTCGCGACCCGCGTCTGCTGCAGCATCACTTCCGAGAGCCAGACGCGGTAGGGTTCCTTGCCCTGCCAGGGGAGATCGTGCCGGCCGTGCGTGCGCTGCCATGCGATGACGCGCCCCGCAAACTTTGCCGGCAACTCGCTCGGCAGGCTCAAGCCTGGCGCTGCATCTCTTCTTCTTCGCCGGCCACCGGAACGGCATCGTCGAAGAGTGGAAGGTCGAGCTTGACGAACTGGTCGTCGGTCGCGAACGGTGCGGCGAAAGCGTACTCGCGCAGGCTCTCGGCGAGTTCGCTCGCGCGTTCCTGGAACTGGACGAAACGCTGGTCCTGCGCTTCGATCTCTTCGAGACGCAACTCGAGCTCGCCGGCCGCCGCCTGAATCTTCTCGAGCGTCTCGCGGCGCCGCTTGAAGGCCTTGCGGCGCTCGCGCAGTTGCGAGTCGACCTGCGCCGAGACCGCCTTGTTCCACAGCTCGAGTTCGCTGCTCGCGTTCTCGAAGACGACGCGCAGCTTGGAGATCAGCATGCGCCGGAACTGCTCCATGAACTTGGGCTGCGCCAGGCGCAGGGCCAGGGTCAGGCCGAGGTACTGGACGTAGTTGCTTTTGATCAGCCGCAGCTCGCTGGTGAAACGATCGAAGTCGAGCGGCTTGCCGAGCGCGAGGCTGAAGCCGAACTCGGCGTTGAGGCGGCCGAAAGAAGCGCCGAGCATCTCGCGGATCTCGCCGTTGCGGCGCTGCGCCGCCGAGAGCAAGCCGTGCAGGCGTTCGCACAGCGCGAGGAAGGCCTTCTTCGCGCCGAGATTGAGGATGGAGGCGCCCATTGATGCCTGCATCTCCGCCACTTCATCGCGCACGCGATCCGAGGAAAGATCGACGAGCATGTCTTTCAACATGCGGCCGTGCACAGCGCGCATCGCCTGCAGCATCGTCGTGCACTCTTCGAATTCGCCGGTCTCGGCGTCAACGCGTTTCAACATCAGGCGCACCTTGGCGCTGTTCTTGCCGCGCAGGCCGCGCAGCTCGAGCATCTGCTCGGCCAGTTGCCTGCGCGAATCGCCGATGTTGCGGATAACGTGGTTCTCGATCTGTTGCGTACCTTCCTGAACCACTTGCTCGAGCACCTGACGGCGCTGCGGCAGCAGTTGCGCGCCGAGCGCCGACTCAAGAATCGGCAAGCGGCTTTCGTTGAGCGCCATCTCGTCGCCCGAGACCCGCGCGGCCAACGCCTTCCGTGCCGAAAGCGGAAAGACCCGCTGCATCGAGATGCCGAGCGTGCGCGCAGTCTCGCGCTGTTGCTGCGCGATCTGCGCTTCGACCTGCGCCACCGTGGCGAGCGGATCCTCGAGCGTGTCGATCTTGTTCAGTACGACGAAGCGAGTCGGCGCATGGGCGCCGAGGTGATCGCGCCAGATCGCGAGATCGGACTTGGTGACCCCGGTGTCGGCGCCGAGTATGAAGACGGTCGCATGCGCCGAGGGCAGCAGCGACAAGGTCAGCTCGGGCTCGGCGCCGATCGCGTTCAGGCCTGGCGTGTCGAGGACGACGAGGCCCTGGCGCAGCAGCGGATGCGGATAGTTGATGAGCGCGTGCCGCCAGGCCGGCACCTCGACCTTGCCGTCGTCGTCGCGCGGCGGATTGTCATCGGGGTTGGCGTCGTCCCAGAAACCGAGCGCGCGAGCCTGGTCTTCGGTCACCCACTCGGTGCGCGTCACTTCGAGCAGCGATTTCGCAAGCTGATCGGGATTGTTGACATCGAGCTCGAGGCGGCGCCAGGCACGCGGCTGGGTGCGAAGCTCGCCGAGCGACAGGCCTTCGAGACGGGTTTCGATCGGCAGCAGGGCCAGCGAAGCGGGCTCGTCGCCGCGCCAGCCCAGCTCGACCGGGCACATCGTGGTTCGCCCCGGTGTCGCGGGCAGGATGCGCCGGCCGGTGTCGGCGAAGAAGATGGCGTTGATCAGCTCGGACTTGCCGCGCGAGAACTCCGCGACGAAGGCGACGACCAGCTTCTCGTTGCCGAGCCGCTCGCGCAGCGAATCGAGCTGTTCGGCCGCGGCGCCTTGGGCCAGATCGTGCTCGCCGAGAAACCTGGCGAGGGCGTCGACGCGCTCGCCCAATGCGGCGCGCCATCCGCCGAGGGCATCGAGGCTGGTCGCGAAAGAGTGGGTCATCGAAGGCTCGCGCGAAAGGCGCGGAGCATCGTATCGCAGCGGCCACGCCGCGAGGACCCCGAAACACTTGCTCACGACCCCGCAGCGGGACGTTTCGCACGCTTCATCGGCGCTGGCAGCCCGGGCAGAAGAACGTCGCCCGCGCACCTTGGACGATGCGCCGCACCGTGCCGCCGCAACGCGTGCACTTTTGCCCGGCGCGTCCGTAGACGCCGGCTTCGAGCTGGAACGCGCCGGCCATGCCGTGCGCGTCGCGAAAGTCGCGCAGCGTCGAACCGCCCAGATCGACGGCCCGTGCCAGCACCGCCCGCACTGCGGCGGCAAGGCGGTCGGCACGGGGCCGGCTGATGCGGTCGCCGCGCGTGCGCGGGTCGATGCCGGCCTGATACAGGGCTTCGCACGCATAGATGTTGCCGGCACCGACGACGATCTCGCCGCCGAGCAGCGCCTGCTTGACCGAGACCTTGCGCCGGCGCAGCGCCGCGTGCAGATGGGCGCCGTCGAACTTCGGATCGAAGGGCTCGATGCCCAGCCTCGCGAGCAGCTTCGCGGCGAATCCCGACTCGGTCGAAGGCGACCAGACAACGGCGCCGAAGCGGCGCGGGTCGGTCAAGCGCAAGGTGCCGCGCCCGGTGGCGAGATCGAAGTGATCGTGCGGGCCCGGCGGCTGCGCCATGTCGCCGAAGGCAAGCGAGCCCGACATGCCGAGGTGCATGAGCAGGCCGCCGCGCTCGAGCGGCAGCCACAAATATTTACCTCGCCGTGTCACCGCGCCAACACTCTGGGCGACCAGTTCTCGCGGCGCGCAGCCGAGTGGCCAGCGCAAGGGTTTGCCGACGCGAACGCCGGTGACTCGCGCGCCCTCGATGCGCTCGGCAAAACTGAGGCGGGTGACTTCGACTTCGGGGAGTTCGGGCATGTATTCGCAGCGGGGCGAGGAATTATCACGAGGCGCCCAGGTCGCACTGCTTCAAGGGGCCTTGTCGCCCGACGCAAGGCAGCGAACGCAGCTTGCGAACACTAGAATCATTTTTCGTCCGAGGAGTTTTTCGATGCCGGCGTTTCGTGTTCATTCAGGCCCAACGCGCCTCTCGGCAATCCTGCTGGCACTCGCCGCGGCAGGCGCCACGCCGCAGGCCGTGCTCGCGCAATCGGTGCCGGTCGCGGCGGTCGACAATTCGGCGCTCGACGCGCCGCTCTTCTACCAGCTCCTGCTTGGCGAAATCCAGCTTCGCAACGGCGACACGGCCACCGGCTACCAGTTGCTGCTCGACGCGGCGCGGCGCTCCAGGGACGAGGCGGTGTTTCGCCGCGTCACCGACATCGCCTTGCAGGCCCGCGCCGGCGACCAGGCGCTCGCCGCGGTGCTCGCCTGGCGCGCGGCGGCGCCCGCGTCGCAGGAGGCGCTTCGCTACCACGTGCAGATGCTGATCGCGCTCAACCGCGTGGCGGAGGCCGAAGAACCGTTCGGCACCTTGCTGCGCACCGCGCCACGCACGGCACTGCCGGCCATGATCGACGCGGTGCCCCGCTTTCTCGGCCGCAGCAGCGACCGTACTGCGGTTGCCTTGCTGATCGAACGCGCGCTCAAGTCCTATGCCGAAGCACCCGACACGAGCAGCGCCGCCCTGGTGGCCATGGGCCGCGGCTGGCTCGCCGCCGGCGACTCCATCAAGGCGCTCGCGTACGCACAGCGGGCTGCGGCGGCGAACCCGGGCGCCGATGGC
Source organism: Burkholderiales bacterium (assembly GCA_043725065.1). Taxonomy (GTDB): domain Bacteria; phylum Pseudomonadota; class Gammaproteobacteria; order Burkholderiales; family Burkholderiaceae_C; genus Schlegelella_A. Next base: position 625 of record JAYSMB010000637.1, on the reverse strand, counting down.
CCGGCCCTGTTGGCTCTCGACCTGTTGCCGGCGGCGCCGGACGCCGAGGCCATCGTCAAAGCGCGCCTGGCCGCGTCTCCGGCGGCACCGGCCGCCGTTCGCTTGCTCTACGTTCGCACGCTCGCCTCTTCGCAACGGCTCGGCGATGCCGCCGAGCAAGTGACGGCCCTGACGCGCGGCGAGTCCGGGCTCGCGCCGCCCTGGCTCACGCTCGGCGCGCTCGAGCTCGAGCTGCACCACCCGGCGGAAGCCACGGCCGCCTTGCAGACCTACGTCCGCCTGGTGGAAGCCGGCGCGCCGGTGACCTTCGGCCCGGTGCCTGCCGCACCCGTCGCTGCTGTCGCAGAGGACGACGACACGCCCACCACCGCCGGCACCGCGCTCACGCAGGCGTGGCTTCTGCTGGCGCAGGCCGCTGAACAACAGCGCGATTTCGCGGCGGCGGAGCGCTGGCTGGCGCGCATCGACAACCCGCGGCGCGCGCTCGAAGTGCAGTCGCGCCGTGCCTCGTTGCTGGCCAAGCAGGGCAAGCTGGCCGAGGCCCGGCAGCTGATTCGCCGCGTTCCGGAACAAACCACGGCCGACGCGCGCGCCAAGGTCGTCGCCGAGGCCGAGCTGCTGCGCG
>JAYSMB010000636.1:0-3977 GCA_043725065.1 Burkholderiales bacterium | reverse complement strand
AGCGCAGCAGGCCGCGCGGCGTCATCCGCTCGGCGGTGACGGCAGTACCCAACTCATAGCCCGCAGCGCGCAAGGCGAAGATGCCCGCATCGATGTGGTTCGTGCGCGCCACCCAGTGAACCAGCCGGGGCGACGTGGCGATCGCCCGCCGCATGTCCGGCGCGTCGAGGTCGAACCAGCGCGCTCGCGCGGGTGGCGGCGCGTCCGGATCCATGGCGATGATCTCGAGGTACATCCGCGCAAAGCGCGCCGAGCTCAGCGCGAGCAGGCGGTTGTGCGTGGCCATGGTCGGGTGCTTGCCGCCCGCAAGCGGCAGAACGCCGAGCGTCGCCTCGCACCAGGCCACGCCTTCGTCCAGCGTGCGCGCGGCGACGACGAGATGGTCGGGCTCGAAGCGCGGCGAGGAGCGCGCGGGCTCGGCGCTCACAAGCTCAGCTCACCCCGCACGCAGCTCACGCTGCTGCCGCCGACCCAGACCGTGCCGCCCTCCTTCACGACATGGACGCGGCCGGCTCGGCCCAGCTTCGCACCCTGCGCGGCGACGTAGCGCTCGCGGGCGCGACCCGATTCGATCAGCCACTGCGCGAGGCCGGCGTTGAGGCTGCCGGTGACCGGATCTTCGTAGCCCGAGTCGCCGCCGACGAAGCCGCGCACCTCGAAGGCGCATTCGCCGCCGGGTGCGTGCGGGCCGACCACGCCGACGCTGCCGAAGGGCTTCATCAACGCGCTTTCGGGCGCAATCGCAAGCACCGTCTCGGCGGAATCGAGCAGAAGGCCGAGCCAGTTCGGGCCGTTGCGCAGCCACTGCGAAGCGACCAGGCTCGAGCGTGGTACGCCGAGCGCGGCGAGCACCGCGTCCAGAGTCGCGGTGTCGACCTCGGCGCGATGAAGCGGCGGCGCGGCAAAGGCGGCGCGGCCCGCTTCGAGGCGGATCCTTACCAGGCCGACGCCGCATTGCTGGACCACCTCGCGCGCCACCTTCGGCACGCCGCCGCGTTCGAGCCAGGCGTGACAGCTGCCCAGCGTCGGATGCCCCGCGAACGGCAGCTCGTGGTCGGGCGTGAAGATGCGAACACGGTAGTCGGCGCCGGGTTCGGTGGGCGTGAGCAGGAAGCTGGTCTCGCTCAGGTTGGTCCAGCGCGCGAAGGCCCGCATGCGTGCCTCGTCGAGCGCGTCGGCGCCGTGGACGACGGCAAGCGGGTTGCCGAGCAGCGGCTTGTCGGTGAAGACATCGACCTGGGTGAAGGCAAAAGTCCTCGCATTCTTCATGGCATCGTCTCCAGGGACGCGCGGCGAGCGCCCGGACGCCGCGCTCGATCGCTTCGGGCGGCACGGTCACGAACGACAGGCGCAATGTATTGTTCTTCGCCGCGCCGGCAAAGAACGGCGCGCCCGCGGGCCGGGCGCGAGCACCTTCGAGAAGCTGCCCAGATAGATCGTGCCTTCGCGCCAGCGCGCGGCGATCGGCGCAGCCGGTGCCTGGTCGAACCAGAGGTCGCCGTAGGGGTTGTCCTCGACGATCGGCAAGCCGACGGCCCGCGCGCTGCGCACGAGCGCGGCGCGGCGGGCAGAGCCGATCGAACGGCCGCTCGGGTTCTGGAAATTCGGCAGCACGTAGAGAAAGCGCGCCCCGGCGGCTCGGCGCGACAAGGCCTCGGGCAACGGCCCTTCTTCATCGCACTCGATCGCGACGCACTCGGGCTCGTAGGGCACGAAGGCTCGCAGCGCGCCAAGGTAGGTGGGCGACTCGACCGCGACCTTGCCGCCGGCGTCGATCAGCGCCTTGCCGACGAGATCGAGCCCTTGTTGCGAGCCGGTGGTGATGAGAACTTGCGAGGCGTGGACGGCGAGACCGTGGCTCGCCATCTCGGCCGCGACCCATTCGCGCAAGGGCGCAAAGCCTTCGCTGGCCGCGTACTGCGGCGCTTCGCGCGGGCTCTCGCGCAGCACCCGCGCCGCCGCCTCGCGCATCGCCTCGACCGGAAAAGTATCGGGCGAAGGCAGCCCGCCGGCGAGCGAGATGATGCCGGGCAGCTCGGTAAGCTTGAGGATCTCGCGGATCACCGACGGGTTCATGCGCTCGGTTCGCGCCGCCAGACGCCAGGGGTTCTCATTCATCCTGGATTCGCGGCCAGGGGTTGAGTGACGGGCATGGCGTGGCCACGACCGACCGGCATCGCCCGACCGGCATCGCCCGACCGACGAAGACGGTGGCGACGACGGCGAGCGCGAAGCCGACCGTCGCCGTGTCGAGCCGCTCGCCAAGCACCGGAACGGCGAACAGCATGGCAAGAAAGGGCTGGACGAGCTGGACCTGGCTCACCCGCACCGTGCCACCGAGCGCGAGGCCGCGGTACCAGGCGAAGAAGCCGAGCCACATCGAGAACACGGTGACGTAAGCGAAGCCGCCCCAGGCTGCGGCGCTCGCCGGATGCTGCGGCCAGGTCGCGAGCATCGCCGGCATCGTGGCGGGCAGGCTCAGGACCAGCACCCAACAGATCACGCGCTCGGCCGGCATGCGTGCCGAAAGCCGTGCCCCGGCGACATAGCCCACGCCGGCGCTGGCGACCGAGCCGAGGAGCAGCACATCAGCCAGGGCCAGCGTGCCGCTGCCTTGCCGGACGGCAAAGCCGAGGACCAGTGCGCAACCAAGCGCGGCACACAGCCAGAAGCCGGCCGACGGACGCTGCCGGAACGCGATCGCCGCGGCGATCGCGGTGGCCAGCGGCAGCACGCCGGTGACGACGGCGGCGTGCATCGCATCGACGCGGCGCAGCGCGAGAGCGAGAAAGAGCGGAAAACCGACGACCGTGCCGAGCGCGGAAACGAACAACGCAAGCCGATGCTCGCGGCCCGGCCACGGCGCGCGTACGCCGAGCAGATAGATCGCGGCGAGCACGCCGGCAAACGCGGCGCGACCGGCAGTGACGAAGAACGGCGGCAGTTGCGGGTCGATGGCCGGGCCGACCGCGAGCCGTGTCATCGGCACCGTCATGGCGAAGATGACAACGCCGATCAGGCCGAGGGCGAGGCCTCGGGTCTCGTCTCGGCCAAGGGTTGGGGAAGCGGAAGGCATGGCAGGATTTTTCACGCAGTGTAGAGGCACGATCGACACACGACCAGTACACTTTGATGCATGGCCCGTCCCGCTGTATCGATCCGAACACCGGCACGGCGCACCACGCCGCCGTCGCCGCGCCGCACTATGGGCGACACCGCCCACGCCCTCTCGCGGCGCTCCGACACCACGCTCGCCGAGCAGCTGACCGGCCGCTACGCCGAGCTGGTTCGCCAGCGCCTGCTGGCCCCTGGCGCGCGGCTGCCGTCGGTGCGCGAGTGCGCGCGGCGCCACTCGGTGAGCCCGGCCACCGTCGTCAGCGCCTACGACCAGTTGCTGGCGCGGGGCCTGGTCGAAGCGCGCCCGCACCGGGGCTTCTTCGTTCGTGGCGCTGCCGACGAGAGCAGTGCGCCAATCAGCCCCGCACGGACGGCGAAGGCTGCGCCCTCGCGGCACCCGGTGCCGAACAGCGCGACCGCGCTGATCCGAGGCATGTTCCAGGCGCCGGGTGGGCGCGCCATGCCGGGGCTCGGGACATTGCCGGCCGAATGGCTCGACCCGACCCTGCTGACTGCGGCGATGCGCAAGGCCACTTCGAGCCGGCAGATCGCCCTGACCGCGCTGCAGTACGGTGACCCGGCCGGCGAACTGCGCTTGCGCGAGGCGCTGGCGATCAAGCTCGCCGATCATGGCATCGCGGCACACGCCGGCCAGATCGTCACCACCGTCGGTGCGACCCATGCGCTCGACATCGTGACGCGAACCCTGCTGCGCGCCGGCGACAGCGTGCTGGTCGACGAGCCCGGCTGGTCGGTCGAGTATGTTCGCTCTGTACAAGGAAACATCGGACATCCTGAGTAGCCTGCCTTAGGCCTGACAGTGGAGCTCGCTGAGCAATAGATGTCTATTGGCAGTCCTG
>JAYSMB010000635.1:0-1740 GCA_043725065.1 Burkholderiales bacterium | reverse complement strand
CCGAGCGTGATTGCATCATCAAGACCCATTTGGAAGACCTCAACTTACAGCCGCTGGCTGCATGAATGAGGCGACAAGTAGCTTGACGCGCACCGCCTGGTCGAGAACACCGGCCGCGCCGAGCCGCGCACCAGCGTCGTCTGCCCGTACCACGGCTGGACCTACCGGCTCGACGGCAGCCTGCGCCATCGCCTGCACGCCGAAGCCTTCGACGACCGCGGCGCCGCCGACACCAATCTCGTCGCCCTGCCCGGCGAAGAGCGGCATGGCCTGCTGTGGGTCGTGCCGACGCCCGGTGCGAGCATCGACGTCGCGGCCTGGCTCGAAGGGCTCGATGGCGAGATGCCGTTCTACGCGGTCGACAAGCTGGTTCATTTCCGCACCGTGCGTGCCGAGTACCCGGCCAACTGGAAGCTGATCGCCGATGCCTTTCTCGAGGCATATCACATCCGCGTGCTGCACAAGGAAACGATCTACCCGTTCTTCGCCGACGGCCTGACCGCGGGCGAGCGCTTCGGCCCGCACAACCAGTCGCTGGTCGCGCGCCGTGCCGGCGAAGCCTGGGCGCGCGGCGCGGCGAGCGCACCCGACGACATGGCTGGCCTCTGCGAGCTGGTCACGCCGAGCCATGTGATCTTCCCGAACACGATCACGATCTTCCACCCCGACTACCTGAGCCTGGTCACGCTTTACGCAGTGGCAGCGGGCACCCTGCGCTGACGCATCGCATGCTGATCCCGGCCGACCGCGCCACGCCCGACTGGGCGCCGCATTGGGAAAAGACTTTTCGCCTGATCGAAGAAGGCGTGTTCCAGAAGGAAGACATCGCCTGCGCGATCGGCATCCAGCGCGGCTTTGCGAGCGGCGCCAATCGCTATCTCACCGCCGGCCGGGCCGAGCAGGGGCTCGAGTGGTTTCATGGCGACATCGCGCGTGCGCTCGCGCCGGTGCCGACGGAGCGGCTCGGTCGGACTTGACCTTCGCTCGTGCGATCACCGCCGGGCGACTACTCATCGCGGATCCTGGTGTCGAGCGCGGCGCCCTTGGCCGCGCCGTTCTTCGTCTTCGTGTTGTAGAGCTTGGCGGCGAGCCTGATGCGAACAGCGATCGCCGTCTTGTCGTACTTCTTGTCGAGGACGGCTTCCACGGCTTTGCGGGCTTCGGCCCTGGCCGCCTTCTCGTCCTTTTCTTTGCCGACGGCCGAGACCACCGTCACTTCGCTGGCGAGCTCGTGGGCGAGCAGCAGGTAGGCGTTAGAAAAGCCCTGTGCGTGCTTCTCGACGGCGATGCGAAACCTCTTCCACTCCTTGAGCGCCTTCGGTTTCAGATCCTTCTCGGAAGCGATCTTGGGAACGATGATCTGGCACACGCACAACATCGTGCCGCCGATCAGGGTTGCCTTCACCTCGACGGGAGCGCTGCCCGACTTGGTCTCGAACTTGAGGTCCTTGTCATCGAGGTCGTGCTTGATCTCGACGCTGCGACCGCCCGCGGAGCGCCGCACGCCGTAGGGATCGCGAGGGCACTTCCGGGCGATGTCCTGCCCCAGATCGGCGAGCGACCGGCCGCGCACGGTGTAGCCGTTCCGGGACTCGGCGCGCCTGGCCTTCATGAGCCGATCTTAGCGACCCGCCCCGCACGGTATTCTCCGCACCCATGTACATGCGGTTCTTCGGCCTGAAGCAGGAGCCGTTCTCCCTCGCCCCCGACCCGCGCTACCTCTACATGAGCAAGCGCCAC
>JAYSMB010000634.1:0-2765 GCA_043725065.1 Burkholderiales bacterium | reverse complement strand
TGGCGACAATGCGCGCTTGATTCTTCGCCACGCTTTCATTCCGCCCGACAACGCGCGCCTCGCCAACCTGGCCGGCAGCTTCGACGAGCACCTGCGCACCCTGGAAGCGGCGTTCGACGTGAAGCTGCAGCGGCGCAACGAGTCGTTCCGCGTCGAGGGCGCGAAGGCGAACGCCGAGCGCGCCGTCGCCCTGCTGCGACAACTCTACGGTCGCGCCGCACGCCCGATCGGCGCCGAGGAACTCGAGCTCGCGATCCTCGAAGCGATGGCCGACGAGGGCGCCCGGGGCGATGCCGTCACGCATGGCGTGGGCGCTTCGCCCGACGTCGCGGCCGACCCCGGTCTGCGCTTGCGCACTCGCCGCAGCGACCTCGCCGGGCGCACGCCGAACCAGATCGCCTACCTCAAGAACATCCTCGGCCACGACATCACCTTCGGCATCGGCCCGGCCGGCACAGGCAAGACCTATCTCGCGGTGGCCAGTGCGGTCGATGCGCTCGAGCGCAACGCGGTGCGGCGCATCATCCTGACCCGGCCCGCGGTCGAGGCCGGCGAGCGGCTCGGTTTCTTGCCCGGCGACCTGGCGCAGAAGGTCGACCCCTACCTGCGCCCGCTCTACGACGCACTCTACGAACTCATGGGAATCGATCGCGTCGGCAAGGCGTTCGAGAAGGCGACGCTCGAGGTCGCGCCGCTCGCATTCATGCGCGGCCGCACGCTCAACCACGCCTTCGTCATCCTCGACGAAGCGCAGAACACAACGCCGGAGCAGATGAAGATGTTCCTGACGCGGATCGGCTTCGGCTCGAAGGCGGTGGTCACCGGCGACGTGAGCCAGATCGACCTGCCCAAGGGATCGGACTCGGGCCTGGTCGAGGCCGAGCGCATCCTGCGCAAGGTCGAGGGCATCGCCACGACTCATTTCACGTCGGCCGACGTGGTGCGCCATCCGCTGGTGGCGAGGATCGTCGAGGCTTACGGGCGTGCCGACAAGGACAAGCGCTGACGTGGCGCTGGCGCGCGAGCGACTCACGCTGATCCTGCAGGTCGCCGACAAGAGCGCCCGCCGCGCCTTGCCGAAGCACCGCGTTGCGCGTTGGCTGCGTGCCGCTTTGACGGCGCCGGCGCGGATCACGGTGCGCGTCGTCGGCAGCGAGGAAGGCCAGGCCCTCAATCGCGATTTTCGCGGCAAGGACTACCCGACCAACGTGCTCACCTTCGACTACGAGCGCGAACCCGTGGTCGTTGCCGACATCGTTCTTTGCGCACCGCTCGTGGCGCAGGAGGCGCGCGAACAAGGCATCGCCCCCGCAGCCCACTACGCGCATCTCGTGGTTCACGGCGCCTTGCACGCGCAGGGCTTCGATCACGAGGCCGAGGTCGACGCCCTGGCGATGGAAGCGCGCGAGAGCAGAGTCGTCGTCGCGCTCGGCTTTGCCGATCCCTACTTGCGCTGAGCTCGCCCGGGCAGCATCACCGAAGCAATTGCCACCAGCACCAGGACGATCGCCGCGCCGTCTTGCCAGTGCAGCTTTTCGTTCAACCACCACGCGCCCGAGACGGTGCCGAGCACCGGAATCAGCATCACCGACATGCTCGATGCGATCGGCGGCAGGTTGCGCGCCAGGATCAGCCAGATCGGCTGGGCAAAGCCGAAGATCAGAACCGCGTTGTAAGCGATGGCGGCCATCGTCGTCGGGTTCGGAACGGCCCAGCGATCGCGCTCGAAGGCGATCGTCGCCACGGTCATGACGAGTGTGGTCAGCAGCGTCATCCAGAACACGATGGCGAGCGTGGGCGCCTCGATCTTCGTGCGCCGCATCTGCTGCGTGCCGAGGGCCCAGACGGCGGCCGCGATGAGCATGCCGATGGCGGCGAGCGGCCGACCCGTCAAGGTGTCGAACTCGTGCCAGAGCAGCAAGGCGACGCCGATCGCCGCGGCGATCACGCCGGCTACGTGGCGCGGCCTGAGGCGCTCGCCGAACACCGCGACGCCCCAGAGCGCGGAGAAGATCGGCATCGTGTAGCCGAGGATCGCGGCGCGCCCCGAAGACAGCGCCTGCACCGCCAGGATCGCCAGCACATGCCAGACGATCATGTTGGTAAGCGAGAGCTTGCCGAGCTCGCGCCAGTCGCGCCTGTGGATCGTGAACGAAATGCCTTGCACGCGCAGCACCGCCCACAGCACCGGCAGGCCGAACCACATCGAAAGGGTGCGGAAGGCGAGCGGCGGGTAGCCGGTCACGCCCTGCTTCATCACCGGCCAGTTCAGGCCCCAGACAATGGTCAGCACGGCCAGCAGAAGCAGGTCGCGCGGGCTGAAGATGTGGTGGGAGTCCGGCGCGGAAGAGCCGTTTCTCGGCGTCACCCCGGTTCGCGGAAGACGCGGAAGATGCGGGAGACGTGCATCGTCAGCGGCGACGGCAAATCAGCGACCGGCCTTCAGCGCCCGTGCCGCTTCGAGCGCGAAATAGGTCAGCACGCCGTCGGCGCCGGCGCGCTTGAAGGCGAGCAGCGCTTCCATCATCACCGCGTCGTGGTCGAGCCAGCCGTTCTGCGCGGCGGCCTTCAGCATCGCGTACTCGCCGCTCACCTGGTACGCGAAGGTCGGCATGCGGAACTCGTCTTTCACGCGGCGCAGGATGTCGAGGTAGGGCATGCCGGGCTTGACCATCACCATGTCGGCGCCTTCGGCGATGTCGAGCGCCACTTCGCGCAGCGCCTCGTCGCTGTTGCCGGGGTCCATCTGGTAGACCTTCTTGTTG
>JAYSMB010000633.1:0-6176 GCA_043725065.1 Burkholderiales bacterium | reverse complement strand
CAGATTTCATGCGCCTTGCAGGCCGACGCGTCCCAGGCCGACCTGCTCGACGCCGCTAACCAATTGAATTTGTTCGACTTTTAACCGGACAGTAGTGAGTGGGACCATCCAATGAATTCTCGCCGCACCGGCCTATTGCGACAGAGCCCTCGAGAGGACGCCCTATGCATTTGGCGACCGCGCCGGTGACAGCGGCGACCTCGGCCACCAGAGCGGCGCCAGTCAAACAATTCGCTTGCAAGACTGTCACGAAGGCCGGTAGTTCCGAACCGTCTACGACGACATCGTTTTCCGCATAGGCCCGACTGCCGAGAAAGTGCATGCGAACCCAAGTGCGACCGGGCGGGCTACCCAACGCTTGACCCAGAGCGTCCGCCAGTGCACGGGCCGAGACGGTAGTGAACTCGGCCTCGGTCTCACAGACAAGTTCAATGTCTACGATTGGCATGTAGCGCCTCTAACGATCGGCCTGCGCGGCAACCGAAAGCGGGCGAAGCCCGATGGAGGATGTCCGCTCGATGGAGTAGTGTGCGCTCAGCATGGGCACGAACTGATGGGGTGGAAGTCCCCTGTCGCAGCCTACGGTAAATGCGGCGCTTGTGCACCGACGCGGCGCGCGCCAAGAAGGATGCGTACATGAAGGCGAACTGCTCGAGACTTGATACCCGTCAGGAGGGCGGCAAGTGGGTCAGCGACTCGACTTGCACATCACCTGCCGGGACGACGGTGGCCGGTCATACCGTCACCACCATGGACGGCGATGCGGCGATCCATACGGCCGGGACGACGATCGCGGATTCAAACTGGCTCGGGCCCTGCAAGCCAGGTCAAAAGCCTGGAGTACCGATGGTGATGCCGGGCTCGACGCGCAATTGACGACGCTTCGCTGGCGGCAAGGCAAGTAAGCCCCGCTTTGATACACAGCGCCAAGCACGTTCCGATGAAAGAACATCATGACCGCGACCGACGAGCAGCAGTCAGCCTCCACCCGGCTCTTCGGATTCGCGCTTGTCGGACTGGTCGCCGGCCTCGTCGTCGCTCTGCCGGTCCTTGCCGCGGATCGCGTGGTGGCGGGTCTCTATGAATCGGGGCCGATCAACGACCGCGACGCAGTGTGTCTTACTGTCGCCGAAGCCAAAGCGATCAACGGCGGTGAGAAGGAGATGCGCGAGTGGGTCAGCGTCGATTCCGCTGGAAACTGCAAGTTGACGCGCTATGAGGCCGTTGGGCCGAAAGTGACGCAAACGGTGACTTGCGGGCCGCTCGCGACGACGACAAGCACCGTATACCAACCCGGCAGCTTCGTTTTCACGGTGAGCACCTTGGCCGGATCGATCAAGAGCGTCCAGAGGGAGGGCGTCGTCGCGAAGCGAATCGGGGCGTGCAAGTGAATCGCGTCGGCATCCCGGCTGCCGACCCGCGGATCCTTCAGTTCTCCAGGCCACGCTCGGCCGCCGCAACGAGGCTTTGAAGCTTCGCCTCGGTCTGGGCCGTCGTTTCCTTCTGGAACAGGGCCACTGAAAAGACGACGGCTCCCTCGAGCGGAATCGTCTTCGTCTTTCCTCGCTCCAGCAGGGCGGAGCGCTTCTGGGCGAGATAGAGGTCTTCGAGGTCGTCGATGAATTCGACGATGGCTTCACGCGCGTAGTGGCTCTTCCTTCGCGATGACGCACGCCACCGCCTCGGCGACCTCGATCCCGTCGACCGCTGCCGACATGATCCCGCCGGCGTAGCCCGCGCCCTCGCCGGCCGGGTAGAGGCCGGCGACGTTCAAGCTCTGCATGTCCTTGCCGCGCGGCATGCGCAGCGGCGACGAAGTACGGCTCTCGACGCCGGTGAGCACGGCGTCGGCCATCGCGAACCCTTCGATCTGCTTCGCGAACGCCGGCAGCGCTTCGCGAATCGCGTCGATCGCGTAGCGCGGCAGGCTTTCGTCGCCATCGCCGGCGAGGTCGGTCGGCATCACGGCCGGCTGGTACGACGGCAGCACGCGTTCGAACCCGGTCGAGGCCCGGCCGGCGAGGAAGTCGCCGACGCGCTGGCCCGGTGCCGCATAGGTTTCGCCGCCGAGCATGAAGGCGCGCGATTCCCAAAAACGCTGGAAGGCGATGCCATCGAGCGGGCTCGTGTCGCCGACCGAGCCGGCGACGCGGTAGTCCTCGGGTCCGATGCCGACGACGATGCCGGCGTTGGCGTTGCGTTCGTTGCGCGAGTACTGGCTCATGCCGTTGGTGACGACGCGGCCCGGCTCCGAGGTCGCGGCGACGACCGTGCCGCCCGGGCACATGCAAAAGCTGTAGACCGAACGGCCGTTCTTCGCGTGGTGCACGAGCTTGTAGTCGGCGGCGCCGAGCAGCGGGTTGCCGGCGTTTTTCTCGCCGAAGCGGGCACGGTCGATCAGGCCCTGCGGGTGCTCGATGCGGAGGCCGATCGAGAACGGTTTGGCCAGCATCGCCACGCCGCGTTCGTGCAGCATCGCAAAGGTGTCGCGCGCGCTGTGGCCAAGCGCGAGAACGACCTGATCGGCGGCGATCTCCTCCGGCACGCCGCCGCGAACGGCGGTCACGCCGCGGATCCGGCCGGCCTCGATGCGCACGTCGACCACGCGCGTGCCGAAGCGGACCTCGCCGCCAAGTCGCTCGATCTCGCCGCGCATCCTCTCGACCATGCCGACGAGCCGGAAGGTGCCGATATGCGGCTTGGCGACGAACGAGATCTCTTCCGGCGCACCGGCCTTGATGAACTCGGCGATCACCTTGCGCGTGAGGTGGCGCGGGTCGCTGATCTGGCTCCACAGTTTGCCGTCGGAAAAGGTTCCGGCGCCGCCTTCGCCGAACTGCACGTTCGATTCCGGATCGAGCACGCCGCGCCGCCACAAGCCCCAGGTGTCTTGGGTGCGTTCGCGAACGGCGCGGCCGCGCTCGAGGACGAGCGGGCGAAAGCCCATCTGCGCGAGCACCAGCGCCGCGAACAGGCCACACGGCCCGAAGCCGACCACGACCGGGCGCGGTTTTTGGCTCGCCGCGAAGTCGGCTGGCGCGTGGGCCACGAAGTGGTAACGCATGTCGAGCGAGGGCTTGACGTGCGGGTCGCTGGCGTGACGTGCGAGGACGGACACTTCAGCGCTCACTTCGCAGTCGACGGTGTAGACGAAGACGATCGCGGATCGCTTCCTCGCGTCGTAGCCGCGCTTGAACACGGTCATAAGCAGCAGGTCGGCGTCGGCGACGCCGAGCCGCGCCACAACGGCGGCGCGCAAGGCCAACTCGGCGTGCTCGAGCGGAAGTCGGATCTCGGTGAGGCGAATCATGGATTCGCAATGTCCGGGGTCAACGAAACGCTTCGACGCGCGTCATGCCCATCAGCGGCTCGAGCAGTCGCGCGAGCGGGCGCAGCATCGAGTAGCGGGAAGCGACCTTGTGCGCGTAGCCGAAGAAGCGCGGCAGATCGGCGCTGTAGGCGGGCTTGTCGTCGCGGTGCTTGAGGCGCGAGAAGATGCCGAGCACCTTGAGATGGCGTTGCAGCCCCATCCATTCGAGGGCGCGCCAGAACTCGCCGAAGTCGGCCGCGACCGGCAGGCCGGCCTTTCTCGCGGCCTCCCAGTAGCGCACTGCCCAGTCGATCTCTTCTGCTTCGTCCCAGGAGAGGAAGGCGTCGCGCAGCAGCGACGCGACGTCGTAAGCGATCGGGCCATGCACCGCATCCTGGAAATCGAGGATCCCGGGATTGGGTTCGGCGACCATCAGGTTTCTCGGCATCCAGTCGCGGTGCACGGCGACGGTGGGTTGGGCAAGCGCGCTGGCGACCAGTTGATCGCAGGCAGCTTGCCAGGTCGCGGTCTCTGCGGCGGACCACGCGGCCTGGCATTCGCGCCTGACGCACCAGTCGGGAAAGAGCGCAAGTTCGCGGCGCAACAAGGCGTCGTCGTAGGGCGGTAGCGCGTCGCCAGGCAGCTTGCATTGCCAGGTGACGAGCGCGGCGATGGCGTCGCGCATCAGGGCGTCGGCGCGACCGCCGTCGCCCCTCGCTTGCGCTTCCCGCAGGGCACTGAGGTAGAGCGTGTCGCCGAGGTCGTCGAGGAGGAGAAAGCCGTTGGTCGTGTCGGCTTCCAGAACGCGGGGTGCGTGCAGGCCGGCGCGCGCGATCAAGCGGGCGAGTCCGACGAAGGGCCGCACGTCTTCCTGCGCCGGCGGTGCGTCCATGATGATGACGCTGCCGCCGCCTCCCAGATCGGCGCGCAGGTAGCGACGAAAGCTCGCGTCGCTAGAGGCCAGTCGCAGCGACGCGGCAATGAGCCCGTGCCGTGTCTCGATCGGGGCGAGCCACGATCCAAACGCGTCTTCGCGGGCCGGGTCGGCCCAGGTGATCGAAGCGTGTAAAGGAGTTGAACTCACGGGCGGTGGGCGGGCGTTCGAGGTGCGAACGCGCGTGCCTCGTGGATAATCGATTCTACAAATCGATGCGCGATCGCCTCTGCCAGGCCTTGCGGCTACGCATCCTCTCCATCGCAGTGCTGGCGGCCTCGGCGGATGGCGCAGCCGCACAAGCCACGTCTTCCCCGGTTCTCTCGCCCGCACCCGCGGCGAGCGCGGCCTCGGGCATCGAGTTGCGCAGCGCTCCCTCCCTGCGGGCGCCGCCGCACGGCGAGGTGGCGCGACAACTGCCGATCATCCTGCGCGCCCGCGAATTGCATGGTCGCCCCGATGTCGACGCCGAGGCCTTGGGCGACGTCGAATTCCGGCGTGGCGCGGTCGTCATCCGCGCGGACCGGCTGAGCTACGACCAGGCCGAGGATCTGGCCCGGGCGAGCGGCAACGTCGTCGTGAGCCGCGACGGCAACGTGTTCTTCGGCCCCGAGCTGCAACTCAAGGTCGAGCGCTTCGAGGGCTTCTTTCTCAGCCCGACCTATCGCTTCGCGCGCACCGGTGCCGGCGGCAAGGCTGGGCGGATCGAGTTCATCGACGACCAGCGTGCGGCCGCGCTCGACGCCACGTACTCGAGTTGCACACCGGAAGACGCCGACCCGGCCTGGATCCTCAAGGCGGACCGCATCGACATCGACAACGAGACCAACGAAGGCGTCGCCCACGGCGCGGTCCTGCGCTTCTACGGCGTTCCCATCCTCGCCTCGCCGGTGCTGAGCTTTCCGCTCAACGACGAGCGCAAATCCGGCTTCCTGCCACCCAGCATCGGGCTCGACAGTCGCAGCGGCTTTCAGGCCGCGATTCCGTACTACTGGAACATCGCGCCGAATCGCGACGCGACCTTCACGCTCTCGGACAGCCTGCGCCGCGGTCCGGGGCTCGACAGCGAGTTCCGCTACCTCGAGCCAGGCTACTTCGGCGAGGCCGATCTGAAGCTGCTGCCGAACGACACCGCCGCCGGCCGCTCTCGCTACGCGCTGCGCATCGACCACGAGGGCCTTCTTCCCTATGACTTCTTCGCGCAAGCCAAGGTACTGCACGTTTCCGACGACAACTACTGGAAGGACTTCCCCGGCGAGTTGAGGACCCCGACGCCGCGCCTGCTGCGGACCGACCTGCGACTGACGCGGCCGTTCGGCGACTGGTCGACCTATGCGCGAATCCAGCGCTGGCAGGTGCTCCAGACCTCCGACCCGACGACGCGCATCGACCTGCCGCCTTACGAGCGACTGCCGCAGATCGGCACCCGCTACGCCGCACCGTGGCGCGGCGGCTTCGACGTAAGCTTCGAAGGCGAGTTCAACCGCTTCTCGAATCCCGACGACACCTATCTCGCGCCGCGCCAGACCGGCGAGCGCCTGCACGCCCTCGGCAGCGTCAGCCGGCCCTTCTATTCGCCGGGCTGGACGCTCGTGCCCAAGCTTTCGTTCAACGCCGCGTCGTACGCCGTCGACCAGCCGCTGAGCGATGGACGGCGCAGCGACTCGCGGGTGATTCCGACGCTGAGCGTCGACAGCGCCTGGACGCTCGAACGCGAGACCACTTTGTTCAGCCGCGCCGTGCGCCAGACCCTCGAGCCGCGTCTCTTCTACGTCAACACGCCGTATCGTCGCCAGGACAATCTGCCGAATTTCGATGCCGCAGCGAAGGATTTCAACTTCGACTCGATCTTCACCGAGAACGCGTTCTCGGGCGTCGATCGAGTGTCCGATTCGAACCAGCTGACGGCCGGCGTCACCTCCCGCGTGCTCG
>JAYSMB010000632.1:0-2270 GCA_043725065.1 Burkholderiales bacterium | reverse complement strand
CAGCTTGCCGGTGCGGCCGACCTGGATGTCGATCGCGTTCAGCAGCGTCGTCTTCTCCTGCGCCGGGTACTTCTGCGCCACCGCCCAACGCGGCTCACGCGACTTGAAGCCGAGCCGCTCCTGCAAGGCGCGCTCGTTGACCTTGTAGACGACGCCGTCGATGTCGTAAGGCAGCGCGTCGCGCTCGCGGGCGATGCGCTCGTGAAACCGGACCAGGCCGTCCGCACCCCGGACCGTCTCGTGGTTCGGGCTGGCCGGCAAGCCGATCGCAGCGAAGGCATCGAGCAAGCCCGTCTGGGTCGGCGGAACGGTCCACCCGACGACCTCGCCGAGCCCGTAGGCGAAGAAGCTCAAAGGGCGCTTCGCGGCGTTTCTCGCGTCGAGCTGACGGACGACGCCAGCCGCCGCGTTGCGCGGATTGACGAAGGTCTTCTCGCCCTTCGCGCCGCCGTCGATCAGCTTTCTCCGTCGTGCGTTGAGCGCCTCGAAATCGTCGCGACGCATGAACGCTTCGCCACGAATCTCGAGCACCGGCGCGGTGACGCCCTTGAGCCGCTTCGGCACGTCGGCAATGGTTCGCACGGTGTGGGTCACGTCCTCGCCGGTCTCGCCGTCGCCGCGCGTCGCTGCCTGCACGAGATCGCCGCCTTCATAGCGCAGGTTGATCGCCAGGCCGTCGAACTTCATTTCAGCGGCGTATTCGACCGGCGGCTCGGCCTCGGCCAGGCCGAGCGTTTTGCGCACACGCGCGTCGAACTTTTCGGCGCCGCCGGCCGTCGTATCGGTCTCGGTGTCGATCGACAGCATGGGCACGACGTGGCGCACCGGCTGCAGTCCCACGAGCACTTCGCCGATGACACGCTGGGTTGGCGAATCGGGCGTCATCAGCTCCGGGTGCGCGGCCTCGATCGCCCGCAGTTGCTGGAACAGGGCGTCGTATTCGGCATCGGGAATCTCGGGCGCGTCGAGCACGTAGTAAGCACGCGCGTGATGGCCAAGGGTCTCGCGCAACTCGGCCGCGCGCGCTTCGGCGCGGCGAGCGGCGCGGTTCGCTTCGGCGTCAGGCCTGGAAGAGGCCACGCGTCAACTCCGCCGCGGAGACGGCTCGACAGCCGCTTGCGTTTTGCCCGCTCCAGAGAGGAGAGAAGTCACCGCTGCCGCGCGCTTCCGCCGCCTTGCGCAAGGGCGCGATCGCAGCGGTCGCGAGTGGGAAAGCGGGCGCGAGGCCGGCGGCTTCCTGCTCGCGCATCAGGCGATTGACGATGCTGCGGGCTGGTCGGCCTGTGAAGATCCGTGTCAGCGCCGTGTGTCGTGACGCCTCGCTCGCCAGGGCCTCGCGGTGGACGACACTGATCGTCGCTTCCGGGCAAAGCAGGAATGCGGTGCCGACCTGCACCAGCGCCGCGCCGAGCGACAGCGCCGCCGCCACGCCGGTCGCGTCGGCGATGCCGCCGGCGGCGATGACCGGGATTCGCACGGCACGAACGACTTGCGGCAGCAAGGCGAAGGTAGCGGACTGGCGCGACAGGTCGTTGGACAGGAAGTGGCCGCGATGGCCGCCTGCCTCCAGCCCCTGGGCGATGACCGCGTCGACGCCGCGCTGTTCGAGCCAGAGCGCTTCGTCGATCGTTGTTGCGCTGGCGAAGATCCTGGCACCGGTCGCGCGCACCCTGGCGAGCAAACCCGCATCGGGCAAGCCGAAATGAAAGCTCACGACCGCGGGACGGAATTCCTCGACGAGCTCGGCGGCCTCCGGGTTGAATGGAACGCGAGCCGCGCCGACGGGAACGGCGTCGATGTCGAGATCGAACTCGCGGTAGTACGGCGCGAGCGCAGCGCGCCACGACGCCTCACGTCCGGCATCGACGGTCGGCTGCGCGTGGCAGAAGAAGTTGAGGTTGAAAGGCCTATCGGTTCCGCTTCGCAGCGCCGTGAGTTCGCGACGCACCCTCTCGATGTCGAACATCGCGCATGGCAGCGAGCCGAGCCCACCGACATTGCTCACGGCGACCGCGAGCGCGTGGTCCTGCACACCCGCCATCGGCGCCTGGATGACGGGAAGCTCGAGTGCGAGCGCGCGTTGCAGGTCGCTCATGCCAGGACTCAGCAGAAGAGTCTTCTCGCCGCGGCCGACCCGGCCGCCAGGTCGCGAGTCTCGAGCATCGCGTAGAGCTGGCCGAGTTCGGCGCCTATCGTCGTGAAGCCTTCGCCGCTGAGCGGCCTCTCGTTGTCGTCGACGATCGCGGCGTCCATGCCGACGGCGAGCGCCT
>JAYSMB010000631.1:0-3920 GCA_043725065.1 Burkholderiales bacterium | reverse complement strand
GGACTCAACGTCGGCTACATCGCCTTCAACGTCGAGAAGAAGCCGTTCGACTCCAAGCTCGTGCGTCAGGCGCTGAACATGGCGGTCAACAAGAAGGCGATCCTCGACTCGGTGTTCCAGGGCGCCGGGCAGATCGCCAAGAACCCGATCCCGCCAACCCTCTGGTCGTACAACGATCGGGTACTCGACTACCAGTACGACCCGGTCAAGGCGAAGGCGATGCTGGTGCGGGCCGGCTACCCAAACGGGGCCGACGTCGACCTCTGGTATTTGCCGGTGACACGGCCGTACAACCCCGACGGCAAGCGCATGGCCGAGCTGATCCAGGCCGACTGGGAAAAGGTCGGCATCCGCACCAAGCTCGTCACCTTCGAGTGGGGCGAGTACAGAAAGCGCAGCAAGACCGGCGAGCAGCAGTCGATGATGTTCGGCTGGTCGGGCGACAACGGCGACCCCGACAACTTCTTCGTGCCGCTGCTGGGGTGCGCGGCGGTCAAGGGCGGCGGCAACGTCTCGCGCTGGTGCGACAAGGAGTTCGAGAGCCTGATCCAGATGGCCAAGCTCGCCACGCGCCAGGCCGACCGGGCCGGCTTCTACGCCAAGGCGCAGGTGATCGCGCACGAGGAAGCACCCTGGATCACGATCGCCCACTCGGTACGCTTCGACCCGGTGCGCAAGGAAGTGACCGGCTACAAGATGGACGCCACCGCGCACCACTACTTCAACAAGGTCGACATGATCGGGCAATGAGCCCGGTGTCATCCTGAGCGAAGCGAAGGATCTCGTCGTCGCATGAGCGAGATCCTTCGCCTCCGGCTCAGGATGACATAACCATGTTCACTTTCGTCCTCAAGCGCCTCTCCCTCGTCGTCCCGACCTTCCTCGGCATCACGCTGCTCGTCTTCGCGCTGATCCGCCTGATCCCGGGCGATCCGGTCGAGGCACTGTCGGGCGAGCGCGGCATGACCGAGGAGCGCTATCACCGCCTGATCCACGAGTTCGGGCTCGACCGGCCGCTGCCGGTGCAATACGGCGACTACGTCTGGCGCGCCCTGCATGGCGACCTCGGCCTCTCGGCGATCACGCACGAGCCGGTGTTCTCCGAATTCATCGCGCGCTTCCCGGCGACTGTCGAACTCTCGATCGTCGCGATGCTGTTCGCACTGGCGCTCGGCCTGCCCGCCGGCATCGTCGCCGCGGTCAAGCGCAACACGGTGTGGGACTACTCGGTGATGGGCGCTTCGCTCACCGGCTACTCGATGCCGATCTTCTGGTGGGGCCTGCTGCTGATCCTCACCTTCTCGGTCGGCCTCGGCTGGACGCCGGTCTCGGGGCGACTCGCGATCCAGTACGACATCCCGACCGTGACCGGTTTCATGCTCATCGACTCGCTGCTTTCGGGCGACAAGGGGGCGTTTCGCAGCGCGCTCTCGCACCTGATCCTGCCGGCGATCGCGCTCGGCACAATTCCGCTGGCCGTGATCGCGCGCATGACGCGCTCGTCGATGCTCGAGGTGCTGCGCGAGGACTACGTGCGAACCGCGCGCGCCAAGGGCGCGGGGCAATTTCGGGTCGTCGCCATCCATGCGCTGCGCAATGCGCTGATCCCGGTCGTGACGACGATCGGCCTGCAGATCGGCACGCTGTTCGCCGGCGCGATCCTGACCGAGACGATCTTCGCCTGGCCGGGCATCGGCAAGTGGCTGGTCGAAGCGATCCACCGGCGCGACTACGCCGCGGTGCAGGGCGGCATCCTGATGACGGCGACGATCATCATCGGCGTGAACCTGATCGTCGACGTTCTGTATGGCGTCATCAATCCGCGGATTCGGCACGCGTGAGCGCCGCGGACAACCCTCACCCCGGCCCTCTCCCGCGCGGGGCAGAGGGTGTCGACGCGTCGCACCCTCTTCCGCCCGCGGGTGAGGGTCCGCGCGCGGCGCCGACCCCGTTGGCCGAACTGTGGCGCGACTTTCGCCGCAACCGCGGCGCGGTCGTGGGCCTGTGCGTCGTCGCCCTGCTCGTCCTCTGCGCCATCTTCGCCAACGTGATCTCGCCCTACGACCCGAGCGAGCAGTACCGTGACGCGACGCTGCGAGCGCCGTCGTTCACGCCCGTCGGCGGCCACGTCTTCGTGCTCGGCACCGACCCGGTCGGCCGCGACGTACTCTCGCGCCTGATTCACGGCACGCGGCTCTCGCTCGTGATCGGCCTGGTCTCGGTCGGTCTTTCGCTCTCGGCCGGCGTGCTGCTCGGCCTCATCGCCGGCTTCTATCGCGGCCGCACCGCCGAGTACGTCGTCATGCGGTTGATGGACGTGATGCTGGCGCTGCCCAGCCTGCTGCTCGCGGTGGCCGTCGTCGCCGTGCTCGGACCGGGACTTGCGAACGCGATGTACGCGATCGCCATCGTCATGCTGCCGCACTTCGTTCGCCTGACGCGCGGCGCGGTGCTCGGCGAACTGGCCAAGGACTACGTCTCCGCGTCGCGCCTCGCCGGCGCCAGCACGGTGCGGCTGATGTTCGACACGGTGCTGCCCAACTGCGCGGCGCCACTGATCGTCCAGGCCACGCTCGGGTTTTCGTCGGCGATCCTCGACGCCGCGGCGCTCGGCTTTCTCGGCCTCGGTGCGCAGCCGCCAACGCCCGAATGGGGCTCGATGCTGGCGAGCGCGCTCGAGTTCATCCAGAGCGCATGGTGGGTCGTCACTCTGCCCGGCCTCGCGATCCTCGTCACCGTGCTCGCATTCAATCTCACGGGCGACGGTTTGCGCGACGCGCTCGACCCGAAGCTGAAGACGTGAGCGCGACGCCGTTGCTCTGCGTGGGGCATCTGTCGGTCGAGTTCGGCGCGCGGGGTGCCGTGCTTCATGCCGTCGACGACGTGAGCTTCGCCGTCGCCTCGGGCGAGGTCGTCGGTATCGTCGGCGAATCGGGTTCGGGCAAGAGCGTGACCGCGCTCGCGGTGCTGGGCCTCATCGACGCGCCCGGGCGGGTCCGCGCCGAGCGGCTCGCCTTCGACGGGCGCGATTTGCAGACCATGAAAGCGCGTGAACGCCGTTCGCTGCTCGGCAGCGACATCGCGATGATTTTCCAGGATCCGATGACCAGCCTGAACCCGTCGTTCAGCGTCGCCTTCCAGTTGATGGAGACGATCGGCCTGCATGAAGGCGGCACGCGCAAGGCGCGTCGCGCGCGGGCGCTCGAGCTGCTGAAGTCGGTCGAGATCCCCGATCCGGAGCGTCGCCTCGACGCCTTCCCGCACCAACTTTCCGGCGGCATGAGCCAGCGCGTCATGCTGGCGATGGCCATCGCATGCAACCCTCGCTTGCTGATCGCCGACGAGCCGACCACTGCCCTCGACGTGACGATCCAGGCCCAGATGCTGGCCTTGCTGCTCAAGCTGCAGCGCGAGCGCGGCATGGCGCTGGTCCTCATCACGCACGATCTCGGCGTGGTCGCCGAAGTGGCGGAGCGGGTGATCGTGATGTACGCCGGCCAAGTCGTCGAGACCGCCGCCGTGCCCGCGATCTTCGAGACGCCACGGCATCCGTACACCGAAGCGCTGCTGGCCGCGCTGCCCGAGCGCAACGTCGGGCAGCGACGCCTGAAGTCGCTGGTCGGCGTCGTGCCCGGCGCCTTCGACCGGCCCGCGGGTTGCCTGCTCGCACCGCGTTGCCCGTACGTGCAGGGGCGTTGCCGGCTCGAATGCCCGGAACTGTACGAGCTCGGCACGAGCCGGGCGCGCTGCTTCTTTCCGCTGCCGCACGAGGCGACGACGTGACCGCCGACCGCAGTCATCCGAAGCGAAGCGAAGGATCTCGCGTTGGCGTTGCGCCGAGATCCTTCGCTGACGCTCAGGATGACAACACGCCGGTGCTCGAAGCGGAGGGGCTCACCAGGCACTACGCCGTCTCGACC
>JAYSMB010000630.1:0-2493 GCA_043725065.1 Burkholderiales bacterium | reverse complement strand
TTGACCATCACCATGTCGGCGCCTTCGGCGATGTCGAGCGCCACTTCGCGCAGCGCCTCGTCGCTGTTGCCGGGGTCCATCTGGTAGACCTTCTTGTTGCTCTTGCCCAGATTCGCGGCGGAGCCGACGGCATCGCGGAACGGGCCGTAGAAGGCGCTCGCGTACTTGGCGCTGTAGGCCATGATCCGGGTGTGGATGTGGTCGCTGGACTCGAGCGCCGCGCGGATGGCGCCGATGCGGCCGTCCATCATGTCGCTCGGCGCGACGATGTCGACGCCGGCCTCCGCCTGCACCAGCGCCTGCCGCGCGAGCACGGCGACGGTCTCGTCGTTGAGGATGTAGCCCCGCTCTTCGGGATCATTGTCGAGCAGGCCGTCCTGGCCGTGCGTGGTGTAAGGGTCGAGCGCGACGTCGCACATGACGCCGAGCTCGGGAAAGCGCTTTTTCAACTCGCGGGCGACGGTCGGCACCAGGCCCTTCGCATTCAGCGCTTCGCGGCCGTCCTCGCTCTTGAGCGAAGGTTCGAGCACCGGGAACAGCGCCATCACGGGAATGCCGAGCGCGATGCACTCTTCGGCCACCGGCAGCAACAGGTCGAGCGAGAGGCGTTGCACGCCGGGCATCGAGGCGATGTCCTGGCGCTTGCCGTATCCGTCGAGCACGAACACCGGCAGGATGAAGTCGTTTGCGCCAAGCCGCGATTCGCGAACCAGATCGCGGCTCCAGGCGTCGCGGCGCAAGCGCCGCGGCCGGCTCGCGGGGTAGGGCGGGGGCGTTTGCACAGGGCGGATTCTAGGGCGGCGACAACCTATCGATAATGTGTCGATGGGTTCATCGCTGCTCTGGGTCAAGGCCTTTCATATCGTTTTCGTCAGCAGCTGGTTCGCCGGCCTGTTCTACCTGCCGCGCATCTTCGTCAATCTGGCCAGCGTGCCGGCCGACAGCCACGCCGAGCGCGAACGCCTGCTCGTGATGGCGAGAAAGCTCTACCGCTTCTCGGGTCTCCTCATGGTCGCGGCGATCGCGCTCGGCCTCGTGCTGTGGCTGGTCTACGGCGTTGGCAAGGGGCCGCACAACTACTGGCTGCACGCCAAGCTCGTGCTCGTCGTCGGCGCGATCGGCTACCACCACGCCTGTCGCTCGCTGCTGCGCAAGTTCGAGGTGTTCGCCAACGTGAAGAGCGAGCGCTGGTTTCGCGTCTTCAACGAGACTGCGGTGCTGCTGTTCGCGGCGATCGTCGTGCTCGTCGTCGTCAAGCCGTTCTGACCGGCGAGGCTGCGAGCGCGATGATGGCTCGCCACCGCAGCTCCGCGGTCCCGCTCTCGTGGCTGTACGCGGCGCTGATCGTTTACGCCAGCCTCTATCCCTTTGTCGGTTGGCGCGCGCCCGGAGTCAGCCCGCTCGCTTTCCTGCTGCTCGGCTGGCCGCACTGGTGGACCAGCTTCGATCTGGTCTCCAACCTGTTCGGCTACCTGCCGCTGGGTTTCCTGTTTTTCGTCGCGCTGGTGCGCGGCGGCAGGCCGGCAGGACGCTCGGCGTGGATCGCCTCGGCGCTGGGAACGCTGCTCTCGTTTTCGATGGAGTTCCTGCAGAACTACCTGCCGCAGCGCGTGTCGTCGAACGTCGATCTCGGCCTGAACGCGGCGGGCACGGTGCTGGGCGTCGGTATCGGCCTGCTGCTGAACTGGCGCGGCGGCATCGAGCGCTGGCAGAAGATACGCGAGCGCTGGTTCGTCGCGCGCAGCGCCGGCGGCATGGCGCTGGTCGTGCTCTGGCCGATCGGCCTGCTCTTTCCGACGGCCGTGCCGTTCGGCCTTGGCCACGTGCTCGGGCGGGTCCAGTCGATGCTTGCCGAACTGCTTGAGGGAACGCCGGCCCAGGCGTGGACGGCGGGCTGGGCCGATGCGGCGACGGCGCGGGCGGAGGGCGTCGCGCTCGGGCCGGCCAGCGAACTCTCGATCATCGTGCTGGGCTTGGTCGCGCCCTGTCTCGTCGCCTTCACGTTCGCGGTTCCGGGCTGGCGCCGCGCCGCGCTCGTGCTCGGTACGGCGGCGCTCGGCGTCGGCGCGACGACGCTCTCGACCGCGCTCAACTTCGGCCCGCAGCACGCCTTCGCGTGGACCACTGCGCAGGCGGCGCAGGGTGTGCTGGTCGGCATGGCGGCGGCGGCGCTGCTCAGCCTGGTGCCCGGCCGCGTCGCCGCCGGCCTTGGCCTGATCGCGCTCACCGCGCTCGTGATGCTGGTGTCACAGGCGCCGGCCGATCCGTACTTTGCGCAGAGCCTGCAGGCCTGGGAGCAGGGCCGCTTCATCCGCTTCCACGGCGCGGCGCAATGGGTCGGCTGGGTCTGGCCTTACGCCGGTTTGACCTATCTGCTGGCGCGGGTCGCGGCGCGCGATCCGGCGCGCTGAGCCCGGACCCGGAGGCTGCCGCTCAGGGCTCCAGCCCGAGCAGCTGCAAGGCCAGACGATGGGTATGCGCCGCCGGCTCGGC
>JAYSMB010000629.1:0-2647 GCA_043725065.1 Burkholderiales bacterium | reverse complement strand
TTCGCCGACACGCTCGAAGCCAAGGCGCGCGGCTACGCACCGGCGCGCTTCTCGTTCAACACCGGCGAAGGCCGCTGCCCGAGCTGCGAAGGCCAGGGCCTGCGCACGATCGCGATGAGCTTTCTGCCCGACGTGAAGGTGCCGTGCGAAACCTGCCACGGCGAGCGCTTCAACGCCGAGACGTTGGCGGTGAGCTGGCGCGGCAAGAGCATCGGTGACGTGCTCAAAATGGAGGTCGACGAGGCGGTCGACTTCTTCTTTGCGATGCCGAACATTTCGCACCCGCTGCGGTTGCTCAAGGACGTGGGCCTCGGCTATCTGACGCTCGGCCAGCCCTCACCGACGCTCTCCGGCGGCGAAGCGCAGCGCATCAAGCTCGTGACCGAGTTGAGCAAGGTGCGCGACGACCTCGGCCGGCGTGGCAACAAGTCGCCGCACACGCTCTACGTGCTCGACGAGCCCACGGTGGGCCTGCACATGGCCGACGTCGAGCGGCTGATCCGCGTCCTGCATCGGCTGGTCGACGGCGGGCACAGCGTCGTCGTCATCGAGCATGACCTGGACGTGATCGCCGAGGCCGACTGGGTGATCGACCTCGGGCCGGAGGGCGGCGCCGGCGGCGGAACGGTGGTCGCCGAGGCTGATCCGGAAGGCATCGTCGCCAATGCGAAGAGCCACACCGGCGTGGCGCTGAAGCCGGTGCTCTCGCGCGGGCCGCTGCTCGCGGTGTTGGCGGCGGCTTAGGCGCTGCCAACGCCGCCGCTCAATCCGCTGCACAGGACTTCGTGGTCGACGCGGGCTGGAACGCCTACGCGCAGGTCGATGCAGCCCGTAGACTTTGGCACCGCCACCGGCTCGCCTGGTGCTGCTGGTGGCCTTGATCCCGGTGCTGATGCTGTCGATCGTCGGCAACCAGCAGTTCACGAATGCTTTTCCGCTAGCCGGCGCCGACCCATTCGACGATCTGCGCGGCCTGCGTCGCGCCGGCCTGGCGCTTGACCTCGCGGCCGCCTCTCATCAGGAGCAAGGTCGGAATGCTGCGCACCGCGAAGCGCGCCGAAGTGCGCGGGCTGGCGTCGCTGTCGACCTTGGCGAACAGCGCTCGTCCCTGCAACCGCGCGGCCGCTTGCGCGAACCGCGGCGCCATCGCGTGGCAGGGGCCGCACCACTCGGCCCAGAAATCGACGACGATCGGCAGCTCGGTCTTCGCGATCACCTTGTCGAAGCCGGCGTCGTCCAGCGCAACCGGCGAGGCGCCCAGCAGTTCCTTTTTGCAGTGGCCGCAGGTCGGCGCCTCCAGCAGGCGCGCCTCGGGGACGCGATTGGTCGTGAGGCAGTACGGGCAGACGATGAGCATGGTCTCTCGGCCTGGCAAATTCAGTTCCCGAGCAGGTCGTTGCGCTCTTCGGCGACCAGCCGCTCGAGGATGCGCCGCGACTCGAAGCCGCCCAGGTCGATGTTGAGCCGCATCAGGTGCCGGTTCGGCTGCTCCGTGAGGTTGCGCTGCTGCGATTCGAGGATCGCGACGTCCTCGCCGAAGATCCCGGCCTGGCCGCCGCGGATCGTTTCGGTGAGCACCTTGTCTTCGACGTTGAAGTTGCGCGCCATGCCCCAGAAGTACCAGATCGAGGTGTCGGTCTCGGGGGTGATGAAGTCGACCACGATGCTCGAGACCTTGCGCTCGGCCGGCGCGTCGTAGCCGCCGTGGCCGGCGTGGGCCACGCCGACTTCGATCATCACGTGGCTCGGCGGCGTGAAGCGGCAGATCTGCCAGCGGTCGACCGGCACGTCGTCGGCGAGGTGGTTGCCGCGCAGCGCCGCGCGCCAGAACGGCGGCGCCGGGATGTCGTGCATGAAGCGTCGCGTGATCGCCGAATCACCTTCCACGCTGGTCACCGGCGCGGCCTCTTCGATCTCGGGCTGGCCGATGCTGGTGGCGTGCACGTAGGTTTCGTGCGTCAGGTCCATCAGGTTGTCGATCATCAGCCGGTAGTCGCACTTCACGTGGAACAGGCCGCCGCTGTACGCCCAGTCGGGGCTCTCGGCCCAGGGCAGGGGATGCAGCTTCGTCGGGTCGGCCTTG
The DNA here is from genome assembly GCA_043725065.1 of Burkholderiales bacterium. GTDB lineage: Bacteria > Pseudomonadota > Gammaproteobacteria > Burkholderiales > Burkholderiaceae_C > Schlegelella_A. Next base: position 564 of record JAYSMB010000629.1, on the reverse strand, counting down.
CTCTTGTCGCCGGGCCAGACCCAGACGAAGCCGTAGCGCTCGAGCACCGGAAACGACTTGATGGTCGGCTTGACGCGCTGCCCCGGCATGCTCACGCACTTGCCGTCGCCGCCCATCACCAGGCCGTGGTAGCCGCAGACGATGCGGCCGTCGTCGCGCAGCGCGCCGAGCGAGAGCGGTGCGCCGCGATGCGGGCAGAAGTCTTCCAGCGCCGATGGCGCGCCGCCTTCGGCGCGAAACAGCACCATGCGCTCGCCGCAGATCGTGCGGCCGAGCAGCGAGCCGGCGGCGATTTCGTCGGCCGTGCCGGCGACGTACCAGGCGTTGCGAACGTACAGGCTCGTTTCCATCCAAGTGCTTTCGCCGCGGCCGCGGCGGCGTGGAGAGCGTTATAGCGCGGACGGCGCGGATCAGCCGACGACGAGGCCATCCATGCGGAGCACCTCGAAATTCTGTCCCTGCACCTGGCGCAACTCGGTGACGAGTGCGTTGTTGTCCCAGCGATCGTCCGGCGTGCCGCTGACGAACCAGTTCGAGCCGTTGTCGGCAACGATCATTCCGTAG
>JAYSMB010000628.1:0-1968 GCA_043725065.1 Burkholderiales bacterium | reverse complement strand
GACGAAGCTCTCGGCCATGCCGTTGCTCTGCGGGCTGCAGACGGGGGTGTTGATCGGCGTCAGGCCGAGCGATCGGGCGATGCGCCGCGTGTCATGCGCGATGTAGGCGCCGCCGTTGTCCGAGAGGAACTCCAACCTGTGTCCTGCGGGCACGGCCTCCACCGTGCCGAAGCGCTTCTCCACCGCCTCGATCAGCATCTCGCGCACCGGCTCGCCGGGAAGGCCTTGCCCTCCCATGCGCGGAAGGCCAATATCTCGCGGTCACAGCAGTCCTTGGCGAACGTGGTGGTGACGGTCTGGCCAGAGTCGCACTTGATCTCGAAGCCGTCGGAGCACCAGCGGGTGTCGCTGTTCGCCACGGCGACCGTGCCGTTGTGCGGCCTGCTGGAGTGAGGGCGGGTCGGCGCCTTCGGCAGCAGCAGGCCATTGCCGGCCATCACGCGGTAGACGCGCTTGGGGTTCACGCGCGGCGTCCCCGCCGGACGTTGTCCGTTGACCAGCGCACAAGCGCGCCGGTAGCCGTAGCTCGGCAGCTCGGCGATCTGCGCACGGATCTCGGCCAGGAGCTCGCCGTCGTTGCCCGGCGATTGCGCGGTTCGACGGTCAATCCACGACGTCGGTCTGCCCTTGAGGGCATGAACGTTGGATCGCGCCAGGCCGAGCGCCTCGCACACGGGCTTCACTCGCCGTCCCCGGGCAACAAGGGCGAGCGCGCTATCCACTTTTTTTCGGTGGCGTACTCCACGGCCTCCTTCAAGATCTCGTTCTCGAGGGTCTTCTTGCCCAGGACGCGCTGCAGCTTGGAGATCTCGGCGCGCGCGGCCGCCAACTCTGAGGCCGGCACCACCGCCTCGCCGGCCTGCACCGCGGTCAACGCACCTTGACGCTCGAGCTTGCGCCACTGGAACAGCAGGCTCGCCGAGACGCCTTCGTTCCTGGCCACGAGCGAAACGATCCTCTTCAACGAGTCCAAGGAATCACTCTGGTCGTGCTGTCAACGCAACTAGCCTGCGATGAGACGATCGAGCACCGCGCGGTCACCGCTTAGGGGAAGTGCCGCACCCGCCTCGAAATCGCGCATCCGGATCCCAGCCTCTTCGAGAGAGACCTTCCGGCCAAGGACAGTGCCTTCGCCCAGCGCGAATGTCAACCGTCGTTCGCGCAAGTACCGCGCAAAGGGAGCGACGGCAGGCGACGAACTCTGCATAGACCGATTCGTCAGCAGCAGCAGCGCTTCCTGTTCGTCCAGCAGCCTGTGCACCTGCGTCTCGAATGCCTTCAAGTCGTCCGGGTAGTTCTTCAATACGCGATCGACCACTCCGCGGCCTGCGTTGTAGATCAGGTCGTAGAAGAATGCCTGCGCCCGCTCAGAGCGCAAAGCCGCATCCCGGGCCCTGCTCAAACCCGCCTGGATGACCGGCCTCATCAATTCCACCTGGAGCTGTTGGAACGGCACGTAGCCTCCGAGCTGGGCAAATCGCGTCTTCCACGGCTCGGGCCCCACGCTCATCCTGTTTTTTAGCTCCTTGCCTCGAAGAATCAAGCCGGCCATCGGCCTTCTGTCGGATTGGCTCGGCGGCAGACGCAAGGCGCTGGTACTCATCTGCCTCGCTAGCTTCATATCATGCACCGACCGCGCTTGCCGGGTGGCGAGTGCAGCCGCTGTCCCGCGCGCCTACCGCTCGACGTCTCGCGTCACGGGAGCTTTCGCAGGAATGAGCGAGGGTCTGGCCATAGCGGACGAGGGTCTGGCGATTCCCGGCAGCTCTCGCTGGCGCTCTTTCTCGATGCGCTTGACGCGCTCCACGCCCACGGGCGTCTGCCGGATGTACCGAACAAGCTCGCTCGCCAGTACTCGGTCCTCCGGCCGGTCCGAGGCATCGAGCGCCTGGGCAATCTTGATCCATGCCACGAGCGCGTTGGTGCGGCTCCTACCGGCAGCGTCTCCTGACTTCACCGTCGGCGAGG
>JAYSMB010000627.1:0-1594 GCA_043725065.1 Burkholderiales bacterium | reverse complement strand
CGCTGCTGTTCGCGACGCTCAACATCATGCTCTACCTGCTGATGCCGTGGACCTCGGTGAATCTCATCGACTACTTCTTCGTCCGCCGCGGCCGCTACGCGATCACGCACCTCCTGATGCCGCACGGCATCTACGGGGCCTGGGGCGGCCGCGGGCTGATCGCCTATGTCGTCGGCTTCCTCGCCACCTTGCCGTTCTTCGTTCTGCCGGAAGTCTACATGGGGCCGGCAGCGCGGGCGCTTGGCGGCGTGGACGTCGGCTGGCTGGTGGGCCTCGTCATCTCAGGCGGCACCTATCTCCTCCTCTGCCGGTCAGTTGACGTGGCCGCTGAGGCAGATGCGATCTGGGACAGCGAGCTGACGCTCAAGAGCGTGCTCCGGCGCGAGTAGCCGGCGCCGCGGCGATGGCAGGCGAAAGCGGGGCGGCAACCGCGCGCGACAGCGCGCGGTACGGAGCCTACGGGAACGGCCGCCTCAGCGGCCGTAGTACTCGAGGTACCAGTCGACGAAGCGGCGCACGCCAACCTCCACGGGCGTCTTCGGCTCATAGCCGACGTCGCGGCGGAGATCCTCGATATCCGCCCAGGTGGCCGGCACGTCGCCGATCTGCAGCGGCAGCAGGTTCATCTCGGCCTTCTTGCCGACGTACTGCTCGATGAGCTCGATGTAGCGCATCAGCTCCACCGGCTGGCTGTTGCCAATGTTGTACAGCCGGTACGGCGCGTTGCTGGTTGCCGGATCCGGGTGGTCACCATCCCAGTTCGGGTTCGGCCCCGGCACGTGATCAAGCGCGCCGACGATGCCGCTGACGATGTCGTCGACGAAGGTGAAGTCGCGCCGATGGCGGCCGTGGTTGAAAACATCGATCGGCTTGCCGGCGAGGATATTCTTCGTGAACAGGAAGAGCGCCATGTCCGGCCGGCCCCACGGGCCATACACCGTGAAGAACCTGAGCCCCGTCGTCGGCAGGCCGTACAGGCTCGAGTACGTGTGCGCCATCAGCTCGTTGGCTTTCTTGGTCGCGGCGTAGAACGACAGCGGATGGTCAACGCTCTGGTGCACCGAGAAGGGCATCTTCGTGTTGGCGCCGTAGACCGAGCTCGTCGAGCCGTACACGAGGTGCTGGACGCCATGGTGACGGCAGCCCTCGAGGATGTTGGCGGTGCCAACCAGGTTCGAGTCAACGTAGGCGAGCGGATTCTCGATCGAGTAGCGAACGCCGGCCTGGGCGCCGAGGTGCGCGACGCGCTCGAACTTCTCGCGCGCGAACAGCTCAGGCACCGCGGTGCGGTCGGCCAGGTCGATCTTGGCGAAGCTGAAGCGGGCGTGCTTCTTGAGCCGCTCGAGCCGCGCCAGCTTCAGCTTGACGTCGTAGTAGTCGCTCAGGTTGTCGAGGCCGACGACGCTGTCGCCGCGCGCGAGCAGCCTTTCGGCCGCGTGCGAGCCGATGAAGCCGGCGGCGCCGGTGACAAGGACCTTCATGCGCTTCAGAGCCGTCCGTCGACGTCGGTGCGGCTGAACAGCTGCTTGATGTCGTAGAGCACGTTATTGCGCTTGGCAAAGTGGCGGATCTTGGCGACACCCATGGCCTTGAA
>JAYSMB010000626.1:0-3475 GCA_043725065.1 Burkholderiales bacterium | reverse complement strand
GTTCAGCGATTGACCATCCCGCCATACGCCGCGCCGATGCCGCCTCCGCGTCATCAGCGCCAAGTCACCTGTGCATAGTCCAGATATGTGCATAGGGGTAGCCCAGCGTCGGCCAGCCTCCGGTGGATACCGACAACAGCAGTGCGGCGGAAAGCCGACGGCAAGAATTTGGACATCAGCTGTGGATTGCATGGCCGACGTTGATCGTCGACTGCTCATCGGTCGAGGTCAACTAGACCCATCGGGGGCGATGGACTGCAACACATGCCCGTACTCGACCGTCGGTTGAACGGCTGACGAGCCTCCAGAACACCGGCGGGCTCCCGAGCGCGGCGCGGCGCGGCGCGGCGCGGCGGCAGAATGCACCATGGACTCCTCGACAACGGTCGCTCTGCCTCATCCCACATCCGGCCGCCGCCGTTGGGGCTTGCGCATCGCCATCGCGCTGGCTGCCTTTGCTGTGCTGTGGAGCGCCGCCTGGTTCTACGCGCCACCGCTGATCGCCGCGCAGGCCGAAAAGTCCGTGGCCGAGCAGCTCGGCCGCCGTATCAGCCTCGGCAAGGTCGAGTTCAATCCGTGGACGCTCGAGCTGACGATCGATGACTTGGCGCTCGCCGGCCCGGCGGTCGAGGCGCCGCCCCTGCTCGAGATCAAGCGCGTTCACGCCAACGCAGCCTGGGTCTCGCTCTTTCACCTGGCGCCGGTGATCGATGCGCTCGAGATCGACGCGCCGTTGCTCAGAATCGCCCGCGTCGGCGACGGCCGCTACGACGTCGACGACATCCTCGCCAAGCTGGCGGCGGCGCCGAAGGCCTCCGACGCAAACGGGCCGGCACGATTTTCGCTGCATAACATCGTCGTTCGCGCCGGTGGCGTCGACTTCACCGACCGGCCGTTCGCGGCCGTTCACCGCGTCCGCGATCTCGAGCTCGGCGTTCCTTTCATCAGCTCGCTGCCATCGCAGCGGCGGATCTTGGTCCAGCCGCATCTGGCGTTCGCACTCGACGGCAGCCGCTTCGACTCGGCCGGCTCGGCGACGCCATTCGCCGAGCGTGGCGACGGTGAGCTGCATCTCACTTTGAGTGGCTTCGACGTCAAGCCCTATCTCGGCTACGTGCCGCGCGGCCTGCCGGCCGAGTTGCGCGCGGCGACGCTCGCCGCCAAGCTTGTCGTCGCTTTCGAGCAGCGGCCGAAGTTGTCGCTCAACATCACCGGCAGCGTCGGCGCCGACGGCATCGAGGTCGCCGACGCGGCCTCGCAGCAGCTCTTGCAGGTCGGCAGCGTCAAGATCGCCATCGATGAGCTCAGGCCGCTCGAGCAGCTGGCGCGTGTGAAGAGCATCGACCTCGCCGCGCCGCACGTGTTCGCCGTGCGAGATGCCAAGGGCCACGTCAACCTTCAGCTGGCGGGCGCCGCGCCGTCGGGTGCGGCCACGCCGCTTGCGAAGCTGCCGTTGCCGAAGGCGGCCGCCAGCGCTGCCGCAGGCACGGCGGCGTCGGCGCCGGCGAGCGGTGGCTGGCGCGCCTCGGTGGCTGCCGTCTCGATCAAGGCCGGCAAGCTCGACTGGCGCGATGCGACGACCGCGCCGGCGGCGTCGTTCGCGCTCGACGACTTTTCGTTCGCCGCGCAAGCGATCGCCTGGCCGCTCGCTGCGCCGGTCGCCTTTCAGGGCGAGGGCCTTCTCGGCACGGCGAGCGACCGCGGCAAGTTGAGCTTTTCGGGCACGGGCAGCGACAAAGGTGCCGACGTCCAGGTCACGCTCGCCGAACTGCCGTTGGTGCCGCTCGCGCCGTATTTGAAGAGCGTCGTCGGCCCGCCGCTCGTCGGCGCCGTCAGCGCCGAGCTGGCGATCAACTGGCAGCCGGGCGATGGCGAACCGCGCTTGAAGGTCGACGCCAGGCGGCTGGCGCTCTCGCGCGCCGCGCTCGGCGACGTCAAGTCGCCCGAGCTCGGCGCCGAGCTCGTCGAAATCGCCGACGCCCGCGCCGACACGACAGCCCATACCGCGAGCATCGGGCGCGTCCTCCTGCGCGCGCCGCGCGTTCGCGTCGAGCGCGACGCGGCGCGGCACTGGGGCTTCGAGCGCTGGAGCGGAACAACGAGCACGCCGACGGCGGTGTCGGCCACTGCACCGGAGGTGCCGGCGCCCGGTGCGGCGGCGAGTGCCTCGTCGAGCGCCGCGTCAGCGTGGAAGCTCAGCCTCGGCGAGCTCGCCGTCGAGCAAGGACGGGTCACCTTTATCGATCGCGCCGGCTCGCCGGTCGCCCTCGACATCGTCGACCTCGCCGTGCAGTTGCGCGGCTGGGCGCTCGAGAGCGCGGCGGCGGCGCCCTTTCACGTCGCCGCGCACGTTGCCGCGCCGGCGGAGGCGAGTGGCAAGGGAGTCGGCGCCGGCGTCGTCGGCAAGGTCGACGTGCGCGGCGAGCTGCGCCGCTTCGCCGGTGGTGTGCCGGCCGCCGCGCAGGCGACGCTTCTCGTGCAGGACCTGCCCCTGCACCTGCTCGACCCGTATCTCGACGACGTTCTCAACATCGACGTGCGCAAGGCGCAGACGAGCTTCAAAGGCACGGCGCAATGGGAGCAGCGCGCCGCCGGGCCGAGCGTGGCGCTGCGCGGCAACCTCAACGTCGACGATTTCCTGGCCACGCCTGCCGCCGCCGAGGCCGGCGCTCCGCGGCGCGCGCTGGCGATGCAGCGCGACAGCGACGCGGCGCTCACGGGCCGCCAGCTGCTCAACTGGAAGTCGCTGTCGCTGCGCGGCATCGACCTGGCCATGGCGCCGGGCGCAGCGACGCGCCTGAGCGTCGAGGAGACCGCGCTCAGCGACTTCTACGCGCGCATCGTCCTTGACGAGAACGGTCACTTGAACCTGCAGGACGTCACGCGTGTGGCGCCGCCGGCGGGTGCCGCCTCGGCCGGCGGTGCCGGCGCGGCGGCAGCGGCGAGCAGTGTGGCGGTCGTGACCGCGGCGCCGCTTCCGGCGACGGCATCGAGCGCTCCGGCGCCCATCGTCAAGTTCGGGCCGATCGCCGTCGTCAACGGTCGCGTCGCCTACAACGACCGCTTCGTCAAGCCGAACTACAACGCCAACCTGAGCGAGCTGACCGGCCGCTTGGCGGCGTTCTCGTCGGAGCCGCCAGCGCCCGGCCAGCCGCCGCAGCTCGCCGATCTCGCGGTCACCGGTCGCGTCGAAGGAACGGCGACGCTCGACATCAGCGGCAAGGTCAACCCGCTCGCCAAGCCGCTTGCCCTCGACCTGCATGCCAAGGTGCGCGATCTCGAGCTGCCACCGCTGTCGCCCTACGCGATCAAGTACGCCGGCTACGGCATCGAACGCGGCAAGATGAGCGTCGACCTCGGCTACGTCGTGCTGCCCGATGGCCAGCTGACGGCCAGCAACAACATCGTCCTCAACCAGCTGGCCTTCGGGGACAAGGTCGAAGGCGCGACCGCGAGCCTGCCCGTCAAGCTCGCG
>JAYSMB010000625.1:0-6822 GCA_043725065.1 Burkholderiales bacterium | reverse complement strand
GTTCAGCAAGAACGTCGACCTTGCCAGCACGCAGCTGCTCAACTCGATGAAGGCCGGCGAGCGAATGCCGCGCGCCGTTTTGACGCTGTTCCATCGCTCGAAAAACGCTCCGGTGACCTTGGTCATCACCTTCGGAAACGTCGTCTTCACCAAGTACGACCTGACGGTCGAACCGAGCGAAACCATGGCCGACATGACGGAGTCCTGGACGGCGAACTACGAGACGGTCGACTACGTCTACCAGAACCGCCCCGCGGCAAGCGGCCCGAACGGCGTCACCAAGGGCACGGCACGTGTCTTCAAGATGAAGCTGAAGAGCTTGTTCTGAACCTGCGAACGACCGTCCTCCCCCAATCATGGCGTTGACCAACTACCGCGACATCAGCACCAACCCCGGCGACGTTGGCGCGGGCTTCCAATTCGAATTCATCTGCGAGTCTTGCGGCGATACCTGGAAGACGCCGTTCAAGCCTTACCGGGCCGGCCAGGCCGCCGGGATCTTTCGTCGCTTCGGCTACATCTTCAACGAGTTCGCGCGAATCAGCGTGGTGAGCGACCTGATCTTCAAGGCCGGTCGCGCGACCGGCACGTCGGTCGAGGTGTCGGGCTCGAAGGCCAAGGTCGGCGCGCTCGAGGAAGCGTTGGCCCTGGCCGCGGGGCGCTACGAGAAGTGCACCAATTGCCGCACGATGGTTTGCGCCAATTGCTGGAACGAAGCGGACCGGCTCTGTATCAAGTGCGAGAGGCAAGGCGGCGTCGGGCACGAGGCGGCGAACCAGGCGGCGGCCTCAGCGGGATCGACCGTTTGCCCGAACTGCCAGACGCCGTCGCAAGGTGGCCGCTTTTGTCCCGAGTGCGGCTTCGACATGGCGAGCACGCACAAGAGCTGCCCGTCCTGCAGCGCGACCATGCCGCGTCAGGCCCGTTTCTGCACTGACTGCGGTCACGGTTTCTAGGCTCCCGGGGCGGCTTCCACCGATCCGCCAACGCCGCTTTGCCTGCCGCACCGCCGAGACCCGCCATGCCCGACGCCCGTTCCGATGCCGAAGCCGCGCTGCGTGCCGGTGACCCGCATACCGCCCTCCAGCACCTGACGGCCGCGGTACGCGCCAAGCCGGCCGACGCGAAGCTGCGCATCTTCCTGGCCCAGCTGCTGTGCGTGCTCGGCCAGTGGGAGCGCGCGCACACGCAACTCAACGTCGTCGCCGACATGGACGCCGAGACGGTGGCGATGCGCGAGACCGTGGGCCACGCGATCCGCTCGGAACTGATGCGCGCCAAGGTCTTTGCCGGCAGTCGTACGCCGATGGTCTTCGGGCAGCCCGACGAGTGGCTCGCCTTACTGCTCGAGTCCCTGCTGCAAAAAGGCCAGGGCAACGTGGCGATGGCCGAAGACCTCGCCGCGCGTGCATTCGACGCAGCGCCCGAAGTGTCGGGAAAGATCGATGGTGAGCCCTTCAGCTGGATTGCCGACGCCGATTCGCGCCTCGGTCCGGTGCTGGAGGCCTGCGTCAACGGGCGCTACTACTGGGTACCGTTTTCGCGACTCTCGCGCGTCGAGCTCGATCCGCCTGCGGACTTGCGCGATTGCGTCTGGATGCCGGCGACGTTCATGTTTTCGAATGGCGGAGAAACCGTGGCGCTGATCCCGACCCGCTATCCCGGCTCGGAAGCCAGCACGGATGGCGCTATCTGCATGGCGCGCAAGACCGAATGGACGGACGCCGGCAACGACCGCTGGTTCGGCCTCGGCCAGCGCGTGCTTGCCACCGACGCGGGTGAACATGCCCTGATGAGCGTGGGCACGATCGAGCTCGATGACGTGCTTGCCGCTGCCGAGCCGGCCGGCGACTCGGCATAAGAACCCAGGTTCGATGGCCGGCCTCACTTCACAGGAACGCCTCCAACCGTCACTGCTCGATCGGCTGACGGATTTGGAGTCCTCGTCCTCGCGCGAGGCAATCGAGGCAAGGGTGCTGAGCAAGCAACAGCTGCGCGCCGCAGTGTTGCGCGATCTTTCCTGGCTGTTCAACACCGCGCGTGCCGAACCCGACCCGGCGCGCGGCAACCCCGACGACGTGACAATGTGGCGCGACGCACCGCAGGCCCGTAACTCGGTTCTCAACTACGGCATCCCGTCGCTGTCGGGCACCGTGATCTCGGCGATGCATTTCGGCCCGCTCGAGGCTGCCATCCGGCTTGCGATTGTCCAGTTCGAGCCGCGCATCGATCCGAAGACGCTTGCCGTCGAAGTGAACCGCGACGCCGGCTTCAACATCCAGCACAACAGCCTTCGCCTGGTCATTCGCGGCCACATGTGGAACCAGCCGGTGCCGCTCGAGTTGCTGCTTTCCGCCGACGTCGACGTCGAGACCGGCCTGGCTGCCGTTCGCGACATGCGCGGCTGAGGTCAGGCGATGGACCCGCGCCTTCTTCGCTACTACAACCAGGAACTGCGCTACCTGCGTGAGATGGGCGGCGAGTTCGCGCGCGAGTTTCCGAAGATCGCCGGCCGGCTCGGCATGGAAGGGATGGAGGTCGCCGATCCGTATGTCGAGCGGCTGATCGAGGGCTGCGCTTTCCTCGCCGCGCGTGTCCAGCTCAAGCAGGACGCCGAGTTCCCGCAACTTTCGCAGCGCCTGCTCGAGATGATCTCGCCGAACCTGTCGGCGCCCGTTCCTTCGATGCTGGTCGCTCGCATCAAGCCGACCAACGATCCGAATCTGATCAACGGCTTTCGCGTCGCTCGCGGCAGCGCGCTGATCGGCCCGGAGACGGCGATGAGCCGCACCCGCTGCGAATTTCGCACCGCGCAAGAAGTGGTTCTGACGCCGATCAAGGTCGTTGGTGCCGAATACTTCCTGAGCGCCGCCGATCTCGGGTTGTCCAACCTGCCCTTGCCCGAGCGGCCGCGCAGCGGCGTTCGTCTCAAGCTCGAGCTGCCGACGGGCCTGTCCTTCGGCCAGCTCAAGCTCGGCACGTTGCGCTTTTTCATCGGCGGCTTGCCCGATGTCGCCTTGCGGCTGCACGAGCTGATCGTCGGCGGTTGCGTCGGCATTCTCGCCGGTGCTCCCGGCCGCGGCGCCGAGGCCGGGCGCTCGTTCCTGACCGCAAGCCAGGTTCGCGCCGCCGGCTTTGGCGATGAAGAAGCGATGCTCCCGGTGACGCTGCGCGGCTTGGCCGGAACCCGGTTGATGCAGGAGTACTTCGCGTTCGCGCAGCGTTTTCTCTTCATCGACATCGGCGGTCTCGGCGCCGCGTTCGCCAAGACCACGGGCAACGCTTTCGAGATCGTCCTGCTCTTCAACCGCTACGTTGCGCCGCTGGAAGGCGCGGTCGAGCCCGAGAACTTCCAGCTTCACTGCGTGCCGGCGATCAACCTCTTCGAGCGTCGCGCCGATCGCCTGCACCTCGATGAGGGCGCGACGGCTTACCACCTCGTCCCCGAGCGCACGGCGTCGCTCGACTACGAGGTGTTCGACATCTTGAGTGTTCGCGGCTACCGCGAAGACAGCGAAGAGCAGACCTTTCTGCCACTGTTTGCCGCACCGCAGGCTGAGCCGGGCGCCGAACGCGCTTACTACAGCGCTGTGCGTGAGCCGCGCCTGCCGTCGGATCGCAGCAAGCGCGAAGGGCCGCGTTCGGGCTACGTCGGCACCGAGACCTTCTTGTCGCTCGTCGACTCGCGTGAAGTGCCGTACCGCGGCGCCTTGCGCCAGCTCGCCGTGCAGGTGCGTTGCACGAATCGCGATCTGCCGCTGTTCATGCCGACCGGCCAGGCGCAAGGCGAGTTGCTCCTCAACGCCAGTGCGCCGATCGAGTCGATCCACATCACCGCCGGCCCGTCCCGGCCGCAAAGCGCCATGAAGGAGGGCGGCATCGCCTGGCGTCTGCTCGGATTGCTCTCGCTGAACTACCTTTCGCTCATGGAGAGCGACCCGGAAAGCGGCGCGCTCACCTTGCGCGAGATCCTGACCCTGTTCGCCAGCGGCGCCGACGTGGGACTCAAGCGCCAGATCGAAGGCGTGCGCTCGGTCAGCGTCAAGCCCATCGTGCGCCGCCATCCGGTGGCCGGGCCGATCGCCTTCTGTCGGGGGCTCGAGGTCAAGATCACCGTCGACGACCTGTCCTTCGAGGGTGGCAGCGCGGTGCTGCTCATCTCCGTGCTGCACCAGTATTTCTCGCGCCACGTCTCGATGAACAGCTTCGTGCAGACGGTGCTCGCCTCGATGACCCGCGGCGACGTGATGACCTGGGCGCCGCGCCTGGGCGCAAGGGCGGTGTTGTGAACGCGCCGGGCGAGCTCGATCCGCGGCCGGATCCGGCCGCGGCCGCCGCGACGCTGTTCGACGAGATCGATCGCGACGCGGCGAAGTTCGATCTATTCCAGGCGATGCGGCGGATCGAGAACGTGTTCGTCGACAAGCCGCGCCTGGGCGACGCGATGCGGCCGGGTGAAGAGCCGATCCGCTTCGCTCAGGAACCTTCGCTGATTTTCGCGCCGTCGCCGATCGCCGCGCTCGATCGCAAGGCGGCGGGGCGTCCGCCCCGCCTGGTGCAACGGGTGTTCGGTTTCATGGGGCCGAACGGCGCCCTGCCGATCCACCTCACCGAGTACGCGCGCGAGCGCCTGCTCTACGACAACGATCCGACCTTCGTCCGTTTTCTCGACACGCTGCTGCATCGCTTCGGCCTGTTCTTCTACCGTGCATGGGCCCGGGCGCAGCCGGTCGTCGGCCTCGACCGGCCAGCCGATGCGACCATCGTGCGCCATGTCGGCGCGCTGATCGGCGTCGTCGAGAAGTCGACCCGCGAGCGCGACGAGCTCGGTGATTTTCCGAAGCTGTTCTTCGCCGGGCGTCTCGCGCGTTCGGTGCGCGACGCCGACGGGCTCGAAGCCTGGCTCAGCCTGCAGTTCGGCGTGACAGTGCACGTTGTCCAGTTCCAGGGCCACTGGATGCCGCTCGCCCGCGACGAGCGCTCGCGCCTGATGCGCGACGGGCAGTCGGCGGTCGGTCGGGGCGCGGTGCTGGGCCGCAGCGTCTGGGACGTCCAGCACAAGTTCCGCATCGTCATCGGCCCCCTGCGTTGGGAGCGCTTCGCCACGCTTTTGCCCGGGGGCCGTGCACTCGACCAGTTGAAAGCGCTGGTGCGCCAGTACGTCGGCTTTGAATTCGCGTGGGGCCTGCGGCTGATCCTGAGGCGCGAAGACGTTCCATCGTGGACACTCGAAGGCGGGCGTGACGGCCGGGTCGGTCGGCTCGGGCGGACCGCATGGCTGAACGGCGGCAGGGGGTTTCGTCGCACCCGAGACGCCGAAGATCTGGTGATGAACGTCGAGAGCATTCGCACTGCGGGTGCTCCGGCCGCCGTGGCCTGAGACACGCGGGCGAGAACAGATGACAAGGGGAGAAAGAGACAATGAGTGGAATCAGTCGAGTCGCACTCTTCGGCAAGCTCAACCCGCTCGTCTACAAGACGATCGAGGGCGCCACGGTGTTCTGCAAGCTGCGCGGCAACCCATATGTCGAGCTCGTGCATTGGCTGACGCAGCTGCTCGAGAACAACTCGTCGGACATCCACGCCATCGTCCGGCACTACGCGCTCGACGCCGCGGCGCTGGCCCGCGACGTGACCGCGGCGCTCGACCGGCTGCCGCGCGGCTCGACCGCACTGTCCGATTTCTCCGAGCAGATCCCCGACGCGATCGAGCGCGCCTGGGTCTATGGTTCGCTCCAGTTCGGCGACGGCCAGGTGCGCAGCGGCTACCTGTTGCTCGGCATGCTGAAGACGCCGCATCTGCGCAACGCGCTCTTGGCCATATCGAAAGAGTTCGGCAAGATCAAGGTTGACGACCTGGCCGACAATCTCGAGTCGATCACAGGCAAGAGCGGCGAGCAGGGCCTCGGCCCGCAAGACGGCAGCGGCCTGTCGGGCGGCCAGCCCGGCGAAGTCTCCGGCGCGATGGCGCCGGCGGCGATGGGCAAGCAGGAAGCGCTGAAGAAATACACGATCGATCTCACCGCCAAGGCGCTGAAGGGCGAGATGGATCCGATAACCGGGCGCGACGACGAGATCCGCCAGATCGTCGATATCCTGATGCGCCGTCGCCAGAACAACCCGATCCTCACCGGAGAGGCTGGCGTCGGCAAGACGGCGGTCGTCGAAGGGTTCGCGCAGCGCTTGGCGCGCGGTGACGTGCCGCCCCAGTTGCATGGCGTGTCCCTGCTCTCGCTCGATCTCGGCCTGTTGCAGGCTGGCGCGTCGATGAAAGGCGAGTTCGAGCAGCGCCTGCGTCAGTTGATCGACGAAGTGCAGGCGAGTCCGAAGCCGATCATCCTGTTCATCGACGAGGTGCACACGCTCGTCGGTGCCGGCGGCGCCGCCGGAACCGGCGACGCCGCCAACCTGCTCAAGCCGGCATTGGCGCGCGGCACCCTGCGCACGATCGGCGCGACGACCTGGGCCGAGTACAAGAAGCACATCGAGAAGGACCCGGCGCTGACGCGGCGCTTCCAGGTCGTGCAGATCCCCGAGCCCGACGAGCTGAAGGCCGTCCTCATGCTGCGCGGCGTCGCTACCGTGCTCGAGAAGCACCACCGTGTCCAGTTGCTCGACGAGGCGATCGAATCGGCGGTCAAGCTTTCGCATCGCTACATCCCGGCGCGCCAGTTGCCGGACAAGGCGGTGAGCCTGCTGGACACGGCGTGTGCGCGAGTCGCTGTGAGTCAGCATGCGACGCCGCCGGAGCTGGAGGATTGCCAGCGTCGGCTGGAAGCCTTGCAGATCGAAAGCGAGATCATCGGCCGCGAGAAGGCAATC
>JAYSMB010000624.1:0-8944 GCA_043725065.1 Burkholderiales bacterium | reverse complement strand
ACGCGCTGGCGCATGCCACCCGAGAACTGGTGCGGGTAATCGTTGACTCGGCGTTCCGGCGTCGGAATGCGCACCAGCGCCAGCATTTCGATCGCCCGGGCGAGGGCAGCCTTGCGGCCGAGTCCCTCGTGAAGGCGAACCGACTCGGCGATCTGCTCGCCGACCGAGTAGACCGGGTTGAGCGAGGTCATCGGCTCCTGGAAGACGATCGCGATTTCCTTGGCCCGGACCCGGCGCATCTCCTCGGCGCCCGCCTGCACCAGGTCGCGGCCGCGCCAGAGCACCTGTCCGCCGACGATGCGGCCCGGCGGCATCGGCAGCAGCTTGAGTACGGTCATCGCCGTCACCGTCTTGCCGCAGCCCGACTCGCCGACCACGCACACCGTCTCGCCGCGGTCGATCGAGATGTCGACGCCGTCGACCGCGTGCAGCCAGCCGTCGTCGGTCTTGAAGTGGGTCTTCAGGCCCTTGATCTCGAGCAGAGCCGGCTCGGCAGGGGCTTCCATCTCCTTCGCCCGCGCTCGCGAGGTCATCAGGATCGGCTGCATCGGCATCGCCATCAGAGCACCTTGCGCGGGTCGAGCGCGTCGCGCAGGCCATCGCCGACGAAGTTGATCGTCAGCACGGCAAGAAAGATGGCGGTACCCGGAA
Source organism: Burkholderiales bacterium (assembly GCA_043725065.1). Taxonomy (GTDB): domain Bacteria; phylum Pseudomonadota; class Gammaproteobacteria; order Burkholderiales; family Burkholderiaceae_C; genus Schlegelella_A. The sequence continues at coordinate 8,293 of JAYSMB010000624.1, read as the reverse complement.
ACAGCGCCCAGTGCGGCGCGATGTCGAGGTACTCCTTGCTGTCGAACAGGATGCGGCCCCAGGTCGGGATGTCGGGCGGAAAGCCGAGGCCGAGGAAGGAGAGCGTCGACTCGGCGATGATCGCCGCGGCCACGTCGATCGTGCCGGCGACGATCACCGGGCCGAGCGAATTGGGCAGGATGTGGCGCACCACCTGTCGCGGCACCGAGGCGCCGAGCGCGCGCGCCGCTTCTACGTACTCTTTTTCGCGCAGCGAGAAGAATTGCGCCCGCACCAGTCGCGCCACCGGCATCCAGCGAAAGCCGCCGATCACCAGCACGATCAGGATGAAGACGCCGACCTCGGGGCCGAAGGTGGCCTTGAGCTTTTCACGAAACAGGTAGATCAGGATCAGCAGCAGCGGCAGTTGCGGCAGCGAGAGAAACAGGTCGGTCAGCCACATCAGGCCTGAGTCGACGGCGCCGCGCGAGATGCCGGCGATCGCGCCGACGGTCACGCCCACCAGCATCGCCATCAGCATCGCCGCCAGGCCCACCGCGAGCGAGATTCGGCCACCGTAGAGCATGCGCGCGAAGATGTCCTGGCCCAGGTCGTCGGTGCCGAACGGGTGCGCCGCAGTCGGCGTGTTCAGTCGCGCCGTGAAGTCGATGTCGTTGATCCGCAGCTTCCAGAGAAGCGGCCCGAACGCGACCATCAGCACCATCACCGAGAGCACGACCAGGCCGATGACCGCCAGCTTGTGGCGGCGAAAGCGCCGCCACGCCTCGGCCGCCGGCGAGACGTTGCGCATGCGCGCCGTCGCGATGGCGCCCGGGGCGCTAGCGGTAGCTGATGCGGGGGTCGAGCCAGCCATAGAGCAAGTCGGCGATCAGGTTGAAGAGGATGACGAGGCAGGAGAACACGAAGGTCACCGCCATCACCACCGGCGTGTCGTTGCGCAGGATCGCGTCGATCAGCAGCGAGCCGATGCCGGGCACGCGGAAGATCTGCTCGGTGACGATGGCGCCGCCGAACACCTGCGGCATCGTCAGCGCCACCAGCGTCACCACCGGGATCAGGGCGTTGCGAACCACGTGCTTCATGATCACGGTGCGCTCGCGCAGGCCCTTGCTGCGCGCGGTGGTCACGTAGTCGAGGCGGATCACGTCGAGCATCGCCGAGCGCACGTAGCGGGTCCAGCTGGCGCCCTGGAACAGGCCGAGCACGAGCACCGGCATGAACGACTGCCTGATCATCTGCACCCACCACGACCAGCCGGTCGCCGAGAGGTCGGCGCGGAACACGAACGGCAACCAGTCGAGCTTGATCGAGAACAGCAGGATCAGCAGCAGGCCGGTGAAGAAGGTCGGCAGCGAAAAGCCGACGAAGGCGAGCGTGCTGGCGATGCGGTCGAACAGCGAATAGGGCCGGGCCGCGGAATAGATACCCACCGGCAGCGCGATCAACAGGGCCAGCACCTGCGAGGCGCCGATGACGGCGAGCGTCACCGGCACGCGCTGCCAGATGAGCTTGTCGACGTCGACCCGGCTGATGAACGAGAAGCCCCAGTCGCCGTGCAGCATCGCGAACAGCCAGCGAAAGTAGCGCAGCCAGATCGGGTCGTCGAGGCCGAACTGGACGCGCAGCCGCTGTGCCACCTCGGGCGGAATGTTCGGGTTGAGCATCATCTCGCCGAACGGATCGCCCGGTGCCAGCGCGAGCACCGTGAACAGCACGACGCTGATGCCGAGCAGACTCGGCAGGGCGATCAGCAACCGCCGCAGGAGGTAGCGACCCACTAGGCTGTCATCCTGAACAACGGCGAAGGATCCCGGCGCGGCAACTGACGAGATCCTTCGCTGCCGCTCAGGATGACCTTGCGATCAGGCGGTGCCGCTTTCGCGGTACCAGTTTTGCAGGGCGGAGAAGTCGAGGTCCCAACCCGAGAGCGTCGTCACCAGCGACAGCGCTCCGCCGCGCACGCGCGGCCGGCTGATCAGCGGGATGACGATGTGGTCGTTGACAACCATGTCGTTCATGCCGATGTAGATGGCGGCACGCTTGACCGGATCGAGCTCCGACGAGGCGGCGAGAGCCGCCTTGTCGTAGTCGGCGTTCATCCAGCGGCAGATGTTGCGGCCCTGCCATTTGTTGGCCTTCTGCGAGATCTCCTCCGACTTGTACTGGTCCATGAAGCGCTCGGCGTCGGGCGCCGTCATGGTCGTCGTGTACATCTGCATGTCGGCCCAGAACTTGCCGTAGGTGTCGGGGTTGGCGACGTCGGACGAGAAGAACACCGACGCCGTCACCGACTTCAGCTCGAGGTCGATGCCGGCCTTCTGGCAGGCCTGCTTGACGATCGCCTGCTCCTTCTGGCGCGTGCCGTTGATGGAAGTCTGGTAGACGAACTTCATCTTCTTGCCGCCCTTTTCGCGAATGCCGTCGCCGCCCTTCTTCCAGCCGGCGGCGTCGAGCAGCGCGTTGGCCTTGTCGACGTTGAACTCCCACTTCGTGTTCGGAGAGCGAAAGCGCGGCGGGTTGTTCATGAAGTTGGCGGTCGCGAAACCGGTGCGGCCGTAGATGAATTCCTGCATGCTCTTCTTGTCGCAGAGCAGCGCCATCGCCTCGCGCACCTTCGGGTCGGAGAACGCGAAGTGCTTGCTCTTGACGCTGCCGCGCTCGCCGTCGACCTCGTTCCACGGGTCGGTGATGTTGACCTGGATGAACTCGATGTCGCCGCCCGGGACGATGTGCGCCTTGCCCTTGCCGCCGGCTTCCATGCGCTTGAGTACCTCGTCTTCGACCTGCAGGTTCCAGGCGTAGTCGTATTCGCCCGTCTGCAGCACGGCGCGCGCCGCCGAGGTCGCGTCGCCGCCGCCCTTCATCTCGATGGTGTCGAAGAAGGGCCGGTTCGGGATGTGGTAGTTCTTGTTGATCTCGCCGAGTACTAGGTCGCCCGGCCGGAAGTCCACGAACTTGTAGGGGCCGGTACCCACCGGCTTGAGGTTGGTCGGTGCGTCGCGCGACTTGGCGCCCGCGTAGGGGCCAAACAGGTGTTTGGGGATGATCATGCCTTCCGCAGCGCAGAAAGCGGTGGCCCAGAACGGCGTGGCCTTGCGGAACGAGACGAGGATCGTGTAGTCGTCGACCTTGGTGACGGTCAGGTCCTTGTAGACGCCGATCGTGACCGCGGCCGTGGCCGGGTCGCGCGCGTATTCCCAGGTGAACACGCAGTCGTCGGCCGTGAAGGGCTTGCCGTCGTGCCATGTGACGCCTTTTTTCAGGCGCCAGCGCACGACCTTGCCACCCTCCAGCACGCCGCCATTGGCGACGCTCGGGATCTCGGCGGCGAGGATGGGGACGAGGTTGCCGTCGTTATCCCAGACCGCGAGCGGTTCGTAGAAGACGCGCGAGGCTTCCTGGTCTTTCGTGCCGTTCGCGAAGTGCGGCTGGAGCAGGGTCGGGCCCTGCCACCAGAGGGTCTTGAGCGCGCCGCCGCCGCCGCGCTTGGTCGGCTTGTAGATGGGCGCCGGCTGCGCCTGGGCGATGCCGGAGTGCATCAGCATCATCGAGGCCATCGGCGCGGTCAGGCCCAGGCTGATCATCCGCTCGATGAAGCTGCGTCGGGGCAGCTCGCCCGAGCGCACATCGTCGATCAGGGCACGCAGTTCAGGCTCGTTCATCGCGATCTCCTCGGGGGTTCGTGGGCGGAACGGCGGTTCCGCTCCCAGCTGCATGCTATGGGCTGGATTCCAGGTTCCCATCCGGGACGGCCCCAAGCCATTGCGATACCCGGCTCGGGTATTCGCTAGACTTATCTAGTCGGTAAATCGATACAGTGATCCGCCCATGGCTCTCGATCTCACTTCCAGCTTCCAGGTCATCGACCCGCGCTTTCGCAAGCTGGCGTTCGGCAACGTCCACGTCGAAAAGCTATACACCGGCTGCCGCTGGGCCGAGGGGCCGGCATGGTTCGCGGCCGGACGCTACCTGGTCTGGTCGGACATCCCGAACGATCGCATCATGCGTTGGGACGAGACCGATGGCTCGGTCTCGGTGTTCCGCCAGCCGGCCATGAACAGCAATGGCCACACGGTCGACGGGCAGGGCCGGCTGGTCTCGTGCGAGCACCGCGGCCGCTGTGTCTCGCGCATCGAGCACGACGGCACCCGCACCGTGCTCGCCGCGCACTTCGAGGGCAATCGCTTCAACTCGCCGAACGACGTGGTGGTGAAGTCCGACGGCAGCGTCTGGTTCACCGACCCGAGCTACGGCATCGACAGCGACTACGAAGGCGACGCTTCGCCGAACGAAATCGGCGCGCAGCGCGTCTACCGCGTCGATCCCGACAGCGGCGCGATCAGCATGGTGGCGAGCGATTTCGTGCAGCCCAACGGGCTCGCGTTCTCGCCCGACGAGTCGCTGCTCTACATCGTCGACACCGGCGCCACGCACCAGACCGACGGGCCGCACCACGTGCGCTGTTTTCGCGTCGGCGTCAATGGCTCGCTCTCCGGCGGCGAGGTGTTCGCGATCTGCCCGGTCGGCCTCTACGACGGCTTGCGCGTCGACGTGCACGGCAACCTGTGGCTGAGTGCCGGCGACGGCGTGCATTGCCATGCGCCCGACGCCACGCTGCTCGGCAAGGTGCTGATCCCCGAGACGGTCGCCAACCTGTGCTTCGGCGGGGCCAAGCGCAACCGCATGTTCATCTGCGGCACGACCTCGCTGTATTCGGTGTATCTCAACACGCGCGGCGCGCGCTGACGGCCGTCGCTGTCAGGCGGGCGTCACCACGAGCCTGCCCTTCGCCGCGGCGAGCGTGCGCGACAGCAGACCGGTGACGGCGTGGATCGCGTCGATGGCCGGGGTGGGCGTCGCGGTGATGCGGCCGAGTTCGACGACGCTGCCCACCAGCGCTTCGAGCTCGAGAGCCCGGCCGTGTTCGACGTCCCGCAGCATCGAGGTCTTGTGCGCGCCGACCGCCTGTGCGCCGGCGATGCGCTGATCGATCGAGATCTTGAAGGCGACGCCGAGCTTCTCGGCAACCGCCTGCGCTTCCTTCATCATCGCTTCGACGACGGCGTGGCCACCGGGATCGCGGCAGATGCCTTCGAGCGTCGCGTGGGTCAGCGCGCTGATCGGGTTGAAGCTGAGGTTGCCCCAGAGCTTGAGCCAGATCTCGGCACGGATGTCTTTCGTGACCGGGCTCTTGAAGCCGGCCCCCATCATGGCCCGCGCCAGCGCCTCGATGCGCGGGCTGCGGCTGCCGTCGGGCTCGCCGAGCGTGAAGCGATTGCCCTCGATGACGCGCACCAGCCCGGGCTCGACCAGCTCGGCGGCGGGATAGACGACGCTGCCGATCACGCGCTCGGGCGCGATGGCGGCGGCGATCGCGCCGGCAGGATCGACGCATTCGAGCGTGCGGTTCTCGTACGGGCCGGGCAGGCGCTGGAAGTACCACCAGGGCAGGCCGTTGATCATCGTCACGACCGAGGTCTCGGGACCGAGCAAACCTTGCACCTGCGGCAGAACGTCGCGGACCTGATGCGCCTTGACGGTGAGGAGCACGGCGTCTTGCGCTCCGGCTTCGGCGCCGTCGGCGACGGCGCGCGCCGCGGCGGCGTGCTGCTCGCGGCCGTCGGCCTCGATCAGTCGAAAACCGCTCGCGCCGATCGCGGCCAGGTTCTTGTTGCGGGCGACGAAGGTCACCGCGTGGCCCGCGAGCGAGAGCCGCGCGCCGAGAAAGCCGCCGATCGCGCCGGCACCGACGATGGCGATCTTCACGTCAGACCGAGCTTGGCCGCCAGGCCGATGCGCTGCAGCTTGCCGGTCGCGCCTTTCGGGATCTCGTCCATGAACAGGATCTTCTTCGGCACCTTGTACTCGGCCGCGCGTTCGCTGACGAAGGCCCGCAGTTCGCGATCGGTGGCCGCGCTGCCGGGCTTGAGAACGACCACCGCTGCGACCTCTTCGCCAAGCTTCGGATGCGGCATGCCGAAGCAGACGACCTGGGCGACCGCCGGATGGTCCATCAGGATCTCGTCGACCTCGCGCGGGCTCACTTTCTCGCCGCCGCGGTTGATGATTTCCTTCAGGCGCCCGGTGATCGAGAGGTAGCCTTCGGCGTCTTTCACGCCCTGGTCGCCGGTGCGAAACCAACCCGCGCGAAAGCCTTCGGCGTTGGCCTTCGGATTGTTCTCGTAGCCGGCCGTGACGTTGGCGCCGCGAATCACGATCTCGCCCGTCTTTCCGGCTTCGAGCAGTTCGCCCGACTCGCCCATGATCGCGATCTCGGGACCGGCCGGCAGGCCGACCGTGCCGGGTTTGCGCGTGCGCGGCGGTAAGGGGTTGGACGCCATCTGGTGGGTCGCTTCTGTCATGCCGTAGGACTCGATCAGCGGCGCGCCGAACGCCTCTTCGAGTTCCTTGATCACCCGCGGCGGCATCGACGACGACGACGAGCGCATGAAGCGAAGCGGATTGTTACGGATCGCCTCGGCATTGCCGCGGGCCCGGCTGACGATCGCCTGATGCATGGTCGGTACGGCGGTGTACCAGGTCGGCTTGGCGTCGTCCATCCAGGAGAAGAACTTCAGCGCGTTGAAGCCCGGCGTGCAGTAGACCGACGAGCCCGCCGAGAGCGGCGCGAGCACGCCGGCGATCAGGCCGTGGATGTGGAACAGCGGCATGATGTTCAGGCCGCGATCGACCGCTCCCAATTCGAGCGTGGCGCCGATGTTGACCGCCGAGGCGCACAGGTTGGCCACCGACAACGGCACGATCTTCGGCCGCGAGGTCGTGCCCGAGGTGTGCAGAACCATCGCGGTGTCGGCCGGCGCCGAGAAGCCGCTACCTGCGACGGGCGGTACGTCGGCGGCGGTCGGCGTAAAGCGCGGCACGAGTTTGAAGCTGCCTGCCGGCGCACCTTCGGCGACGACGAGATCGACGATGCCGACGCCGAGCTTTTCCGCGACCGCGACAGCGGGCGATGAACTGCCCGCGGCAACGATCAGCAACTTCGCCTCGAGGTCGGCGAGATAGAACTCGAACTCGTCGGCGCGATAGCCCGGATTGAGCGGCGCGCTCGTCGTGCCCGCGGCGCAGGCGATGAAGCAGGCCGCCATCTCCGGCCCGTTGTCGAGCACGATCGCGACCCGGTCGTTGCGTCCGGCGCCGGCGGCGTTCAGCGTGGCGAGCGTGGCGGCAACGAGCTCGCGCAGCGCGCCGTGCGTCAGCGTCGGCCGGCCGGGGGCAGAGAGCGCTGGCGCCGCGTCGGCGCCAGCGGCGAGCATCGTTTCGAGCGTTGCAGCCACCGCGTCAGGCCTCACTTCTTGGCCGGCTCGGGCACGGCGCAGACTCGGTCAGCCGTGCCCAGCGCCATTCGAGCTGGGCCGGCGCATCCGTGCCGCTGCGGCGCACGCTTTCCTTGTCGACGTAGACGGAGACCGGGCCGGCGTCACCGACCTTCTCCCATTTCGCGGCGAACGCCAGCGCGGGCGCGGCGAGGCAGGCCAGGGCGAGCACCAAGGATCGGATCGGCACGGAGCGGCTCCAGGAGTGACGGCGATGGGCCGGCGATGGGCCGGCGATGGGCCGGCGACTTTATCGCGCCGCGCTGCGCAGCGACGACGATTGTGTGACGGAGGGTCGCCTCGGGTCGATCAGGCCGCCGCGGCGATCTTGCGCAGCGCCTGCTCGAAGACTTCGGGCGGTTGGCCGCCGGAGATGAGGTGGCGGCCATCGATCACCACCGCCGGCACGGAATGGATGCCGCGCTCCTGCCAAAAGCGCTCGCGTTCGCGCACCTCGTCGGCGTACTCGTGCGAGTCGAGGATGGTCCGGGCCCGATCGACATCGAGGCCGACTTCGCCGGCGAGCCGAAGCAGCACGTCGTGCGAGCCGGGGTTCTCGGCCCGGGTGTGATACGCGCTCAACAGGGCGTGCTTGAGGGCGCGTTGCCTGGCCTCGCTTTCGAGGCCGGCCCAATGCAACAGCCGATGCGCATCGAAGGTATTCCAGACCCGTGGTCGCTCGCCGAAGGTAAAGCCCACCGCCGAGCCACGCTCGCGGATGGCGGCGCGCGAGCGCGCCAGCTGCTCGGGCGGCGCGCCGTACTTGCGCGACAGATGCTCGCTCGCGTCTTCGCCTTCGGGCGGCATCGCCGGGTTGAGCTCGAAGGGCTCGAAGTGCATCTCGACCGGAATGGCGTCGCCGATGTCGGCGAGCGCCTTCTCCAGGGAATAGAGGCCGACCGCACACCAGGGGCAGGCGACGTCGGAGACGAATTCGATCTTCATGTGGCCCCTCGCAA
>JAYSMB010000623.1:0-9777 GCA_043725065.1 Burkholderiales bacterium | reverse complement strand
CTGGTCGGCCTGGCGACCAGCGCGATCGACGTTTCCGACGGGCTCACCGGCGACCTTGGGCATGTGTTGCGCAGATCGGGTGTGGCGGCGGTCGTCGATGTCGACGTCTTGCCGCGCAGCGCCGATCTCGCTGGCCAATCGACCGCCCTGCAACGCGAGTGCGTGATGGCCGGTGGCGACGACTACGAGCTCGTTTTCACCGCGCCCGCGCAGCGTCGCGGCGCTGTGGCCGAAGCTGCACTCGCCGCCGCGACCCTGGTCACGCGGATCGGCCGCATCGAGTCCGGCAGCGGACTCCGCTTCGTCGATGCAGCGGGGCGCGACGTGCCGGCCCCGACGAGTTCGTTCGATCATTTCCGCACCGCCGCGGCGCAGGGGCCGACTTGAGTATCGAGCCCGCGCTCAATCCGCCCCTGCGTGGCGCTCGCCGCAAGCCCGACTGGCGCTTCCTGCTCGCGCACCCGGCGCATGTCATCGCCCTCGGTTTCGGCAGCGGCCTCTCGCCCGTTGCGCCCGGCACGGCCGGTACCTTGTGGGCCTGGTTTGCCTGGGTCGCGTTGCAGCCGGCGCTGAGCGACACGGCGCGCGCGGTAGTCTTGGTCGCCTCGACGCTGGTCGGCTGGTGGGCGTGCACGGTCACCGCCCGCAACCTCGCGCAGGCCGATCCCTCGGCCGTCGTCTGGGACGAGATCGTCGCGTTCTGGTGCGTGCTCTGGCTCGTCACGCCGGCCGGCTTTTGGGGCCAGCTCATCGCCTTTGCGCTGTTTCGATTTTTCGATGCCGCCAAACCCGGGCCGGTCGCCTGGGCCGATCAACTTTTCAAGCACCGCCGCGGCCAAACGATCGGCTGGGCGCAAGGCTTCGGCATCCTGTTCGACGACTTCGTCGCCGCGCTCTGTACCGTGCTCGTGATCGCGGTATGGAAGTTCATCTGATGAGCGACGAGGCGACGCAACAAGCGCTCGTCGAGCGGCTCGCTGCCGCGCTGCGCGCGCGCGGCGCTTTCATGGCCACTTCCGAGTCGTGCACCGGCGGACTCATCGCCGCCGCCTGCACCTCGCTCGCGGGTTCGAGCGAGTGGTTCGAGCGCGGCTTCGTCACCTATTCGAACGAGGCGAAAATCGAAATGCTCGGTGTTTCGGCCGCGTCGATCGCGGCTCATGGCGCGGTGAGCGCCGAGGTCGCCTGCGCGATGGCAGAGGGCGCGATCGTGCATTCGCGCGCGTCCTTTGCGGTGTCGATCACCGGCATCGCCGGGCCCGGCGGCGGCTCGATCGCCAAGCCGGTCGGCACGGTCTGGATCGCCGTGGCTAAAGCCGGCTCCCCGGCGCGCGCCGAGCTGAGGCTCTTCGACGGCGACCGCACGAAGATTCGCGAGGCGACCGTCATTGCCGCCTTGCAGTGCGTGATCGCGCAAGTGATCGAGGGCTGAGGCAAAAGGCTGCCCGTACACTCGCCGCCCATGCAGGGCCAGCTGTTCACTCAGGATTTCCTGCTGCGCGGCATCCGTGAGACGCCGCCCTACCAAGCGATCGACGACGCGGCCGCGGGCCGCTTTCAGACCGCGCTCGAAGCGATCTACCAGCCGCTCCGAGCCGACTCGGCACTCAACGAGGCGCAAACCGAACAGCTCGTGATCGAGCGGGTGCTCATCGAACTCGGCTGGGCCGGCGACTACCTGCCCCAGGTCAACCTGTCGGGCAAGCGCCGGGAAGACGTGCCCGACATCCTGCTGTTCCCGGACTCCGCGGCCATGCAGGCGGCGCGTGAAGAGTCGCGTGACGATCGACGCTACCGCCATGGCGTTGCCATTCTGGAAGCCAAGCGCTGGATCCGCCCGCTCGACCGGGGCGATGCTGCCGAGGCCAGCGACCCGGGGGCGCCTTCATCGCAGATGTTGCGCTACCTGAGCCGTGCCGATGTCGTCAGCGATCGTGCGGTGAAGTGGGGTCTGCTCACCAACGGCGCCGTCTGGCGCCTCTACTGGCAGGACGCGCGTTCGAGGGCCGAAGAATTCTTCGAGATCGACCTGGCACGTGCGCTCGGCGTGCCCGGCGTCGCCCGCGATGCCGGCGAACCCGAGGCAGCAGACGCCGCACACATGCTCAAGCTCTTCTTTCTGCTCTTCAACCGCGCGGCCTTTCTTCCGCAGACCTGGGACGCCGCGAATCGAAGCTTTCACGCTTACGCGCTGAGCGAAGCCCGGCTGTACGAAGAGAAGGTCTCGCAAGACCTCGGCGCGCGTGTGTTCGGCGAGATCTTTCCCTCCCTGGCCGGCGCTCTCGCGAAGGGCGACCTGCATGCGCGCAAACAGAAGGTCGGTTACGGCCAGTTCACGCGCGAGCAATACACCCGCGAATACCTCGACGAGGTTCGCGAGGCGGCGCTGATCCTGCTCTATCGGCTGCTGTTCCTGTTCTACGCCGAGGATCGCAACCTGCTGCCCGTGCGCGATCCGCGCTATCACGCCTACAGCGCGCGGCGCCTGCGCGAAAAAGTGCGCGACGACATCGATGCGGGCCGTCGCCTCTCCGACCGGCTCGACAACCTCTGGCGCGATCTGCAGGGCGCCTTTTTGCTGATCAACGAAGGCGACGATTCGGTCGGCATGCCGGCCTACAACGGCGGCCTGTTCGACCGCGTTCGCGCGCCCTTGCTCGAACGAACGCGCGTTCCCGACGCGGTGATGGCGCCCATCATCGACGCCTTGTCGCGGCGCACCGAAGACACGCTTCGGGGCTGGATCAACTACCGCGACCTCGCTGTCTCGCACCTCGGCGGCATCTACGAGCGCTTGCTCGAATACACGCTCGTTCACGAGGTTCAGGCCGCCGACTCCTATCACGACAAACCCGAGATCGACCGCATCACGGCGCAGCCGGCGAGCTTTGCGCGCAAGGTCTCGGGCAGCCACTACACGCACGACGATCTGGTGCGCCTGATCTTGCGCGAATCGGTCGGTCTGCTCGCGGGAGAACGCGTTGCGGCGTTCGAGGCGCAGATCGGCCGGTACAGGAGGAAGACCTCGCTGAACCCGGCCGATTGGGATGTGCTCGACAAGCTCGATCCGGCCAGCGCCATCCTGGAACTCAAGGTTTGCGATCCGGCCATGGGCAGCGGCCACTTCCTCGTCGCCCTGGTCAACGATCTGGCCGACCGGGTGCTCGAAGCCATCAACACCGCCGAACATCTCGTGGCCGAGCAACGCTGGGCCGCGCATCTGGCCGAAACGGGCCGCCCATGGCTCAGCCCCCTGGTAGCTCGCATCGCCCACATCCGCAAGACGATTCGCGGCACCGCCCGCGAGCACGGCTGGGCCGTTACCGACGCGCAGCTCGACGACCGCCACATCGTCCGCCGCATGATCCTGAAGAAGACGATCTTCGGCGTCGACAAGAACCCGATGGCTGTCGAGCTCGCGAAGACGGCGCTGTGGCTGCATACCTTTACCGTCGGCGCGCCACTGAGCTTTCTCGACCATCACCTGAAGTGCGGCGATTCGCTTCATGGCGAGCGGCTCGATCCGGTGCAGCGTGGCTTGCAGAACCTGGGCATGCTGTTCCAGAAGGGCGAGCTCGACCGCCTGGAGATCGCCGCCCAAAGCCTCGCGAAAGTGGCCGACCTCACCGACGTCGACATCGCCGAGGCGCAGCTCTCGAAAAGCCTTGCCGCCGACGCCGCGTCGCAAGTCGCGCCCCTGCATGCGCTGCTCGACTTCTGGCGTGCCTTGCGCTGGATCGTTCCCGGCTGGCCGTTCGAATCCACACCCAAGCTGGCGAAACTGGGCGACGCCACGCTGCGCATGGCGTTGATGGAGCTGATCTCGCCGACGCGCAATCTTGTCGCTGTGCTCGTCGCGGGCGGCATCGATGGTGCGGGAGACGCGGTGGCCGCCGCGAATGCGTTGCTTGTCCAGGTTCGCGAGCTGGCGGCGCGCGAACAGTTCTTTCACTGGTGGACGGCGTTCCCGACGGTTTTCGGTTCAGCGGGTTCGGGCGGCTTCGATGCCGTGATAGGCAACCCGCCATGGGATCGCATCAAGCTCCAGGAAGTCGAGTGGTTCGCCGAGCGCGAACCGAGGATCGCGATGCAGGCTCGCGCCTCCGACCGCAAGAAGCTGATTGCCGAGCTGGAGAAAAAAGGGGCGCCGCTGTGGGCGCAGTACAAGGAGGCCACCGCGCGTGCCGAAGCAAACGCCCGCGTGCTCGCCAAGGCCGGTGACTATCCGCTGCTCGGTGGCGGCGACGTGAATCTGTACAGCCTGTTTGTGGAGCGCGCGCAGGCGCTGGTTGACCCGAAGGGGCTCGTTGCATTGCTCACGCCGAGCGGCATTGCGGCCGACAAGGGCGCGGCAGAGTTCTTTCGCAGCATCTCGACGACCGGACGGCTCGGCGCCTTGTTCGATTTCGAGAATCGGTTCAACCCAGGAGGCAGCTTCTTCCCTGATGTCGACGGGCGCTTCAAGTTCAGCACGATCGTGTTCGGCGGATCAGAACGCCTGTTCGTGGAATCGCGCTGTGCCTTCTACCTTCATCGCCTCGATGACCTCGACGATGCGTCGCGGGTTCTTGCGCTTACTGCCGAAGACTTTGCACTCGTCAACCCAAACACTGGCGCCGCACCGATCTTTCGCACGGACCGTGATGCGGAGATCACGACAGGCATCTATCGGGCCAATCCGGTACTCGTACATCGGGCTGAACTCAACCCGGCGACCAACCTGCGGGTCGAGCGCAAAGTCTGGCCCATGAAGTACGCGACGATGTTCCATATGACCAACGACTCGAACCTGTTCCTTACGCAGTCCGAGTTGGCGAAGCAAGGCTTCGCGCGTGCAGGCTTGAATTGTTGGCGGCGCGGTGAAGACGAAGCGGTGCCCCTGTACGAGGGCAAGATGGTGCAGTTGTTCGATCACCGCGCAGCGGACGTGGTGATGAACATGGCCAACCTCAAGCGTCCTGCGCAGCAAGAGCCGATCGCCGACAGCCAGAAACAGATTCCCAATCGCTATCCGACACCACAGTTCTTCGTAGCGGCGTCGGACGTCGCCCCGGTGTGGAGCGGTGAGTGGGCCATTGCATACAAGTCGATCACATCGCCTACGAACATGCGCACGATGATTGCTGCCATCGTGCCACGCTGCGGACTTGGAAACAGCATGGCGGCGCTCCTTCCGGAGGCTGCCGAAATCTCAAGGTATGGCAGCTGGGCGGCATTGCTCCTTGCGAATCTTAATGCGATGGCCTTTGACTTCGCCTTGCGTCAAAAGGTGCAAGGGCAAAATCTCAATTGGTTCGTTGTCGAGCAAGCGGTCGTCGTCGACAGCGGGCGCTTCGAGGCTCACATCGGTGGCGCGAAGATCGCCGACTTCATCCGCGAACAAGTGCTGCACCTGAGCTACACCGCGCATGACCTCGCTCCCTTCGCCCGCGATCTCGGCTACGTCGATGCGAGCGGGAACGTGAAGCCTCCCTTGGTCTGGAATGCCGAAGATCGCCGCGCTCGCCTGGCTGCGCTCGACGGCCTGTTCATGCATCTCTATGGCCTCGACGAAGACGACGCGGCGTACATCCTCGACACCTTCCCCATTGTTCGTGAGCAGGACACGGCGGCGTTCGGACACTACCGCACGAAGGACGACATCCTGGCGCAGCTGCGCGACATCGGCTCGGGGCTATTGCAGGTAAAGCCGGCACGCCCGCCTTCTGCCGACCTATAATTTTCATGGGTTGTCGGCATCGCTGCGAGATCCGTATTCAAGCTCTCGCTCACTGAAGTCGAGCGCCTCGTCCGGGCCCGAGCGGCCGTGACCGGCAACGTCCAGCTTACGAATCATGTGCTGGCGCGCATGAAGCTTCGGCACATTACGCGGGAGGAGGTTTACGACGTGTTGCGTCTGGGTCGGCTGGTCCGCGCGCCCGAGCCGAACCTGACTCTGGGATCGCTGGAGTGCCGCATGCAACGCTTCATGGCCGGGCGCGAATTGGCGATCGTCGCCGCGATCTCGGACGACGATCCGTCCGTCATCGTCGTGACGGCGATCGCATTGGACAAGGGAATCTGAATGCTCAAATACGACGACGCCGGCCTTCGCGACGTGTGGCTGGCCAACGGCTACGAACTGCACGACACGGCCTATGGCAAGGCGGTCTCGTATCACGACGTGCACGGCCTCACCCGGGCGCTCTGCGCGGCGCTGGTGGACAAGCCCGGACCGCTCACCGGTGCGGAGTTCCGCTATCTGCGCCTGCACTTGCGCCTGTCGCAGGCATCGCTGGGCAAGATGCTCGCGGTGACCGAACAGAGCGTCGCACTCTGGGAAAAGCGTGGCCGCATCCCGCGGCTGGCCGACAAGCATTTGCGCCTGCTCTGGATCGAGAAGCACAACGGCAACGAGCCCATCGTGCGCGCCATGAACCGGCTCAACGAAGTCGAGCGGCTGGTCAGCCAGAAGATCGTGGCCCGCGAATCGCGTACCAGGGGCTGGACGACGAAGTCCGAAGCGCTGGAGGCCTGAAGGGAACCAGGCCGCCGATCAGGGCTGCAGAGCGAGCCCTCTGACGATCAGACGGCCGCGTTTGGCTTCGACGGTCGCGGCCGTGTACTGCAACAGCATCAGAGCCAGCTTTTTCATCGCTTCCCAAGGCTCGACGGGCCAGTCGGGGTGTTGCAGCCCCTTGTTCACGCCGTCGCAGATTTGCGCTGCCTCCAGCAGCGCCGCGGTCGCGTGTTCCGGAACGAAGGGCAGCGCGCGCACGAAGAGCTGCTCACGCTCCCGGCGGACGCCGGCATCGCGAAGTGCCACAGGCATGGGCTTGCCGGAGCCGATCAGATGCTGGAGCCGATGGAGTGCTCGAATGTCGTTGGCGAGGAACCAGTGAATCCGCACCGCCGCTTCGCCTTCCGCCTCGAGGCCGCGCAACATACGCAGACTTCGCTCGACCTGGCCCATGAGCAGAGCCGCGCACAAGTGGTTGCCGTCGTAGCGGGCAACGTCGAGCACGGCTGATTCGATCTGTTCGAATGTCAGCTCGCCGGGCTGGTACAGCAGCGCGAGCTTCTGAATCTCCTGATGCGCCGCGAGCAGATTGCCTTCGACTCTGTCGGCGATGAAGGCCAGCGCCTCCTGCCCCGCGGGGCCGCCTTGCAGGCGAAAGCCCTGCGCTTCGAGACGGCGCGCAATCCATTCGGGCAACGCGGATCGTTCGACCGGAAGCACATGAACCATGACCCCGGCACTCTGCAGGGCGGCGAACCACCCGCTCTTCTTCTGCATCCAGTCCAGATCGGGCAGTTGCAGCAAGGTCACCGTGTCGTCGCTCAATCTTTCGCAATAGCGTTGCAGCGCGTCGCCACCTTCTTTGCCGGGCTTGCCGGACGGGATCCGGATCTCGATCAGTTGCCGCTCGGCAAACAGGCTCAGCGCCTGCGCCGCACCGAGGAGACCGCTCCAGTTGAAGTGATTGCCCGCGACGACGTGGACCTGGCGCTCGGTGCAGCCGGTGGCGCGCGCAGCGGCCCGGATCGCGTCGCCAGCCTCCTGTGCCAACAGTGCCTCGTCGCCCCACACCGTGTAGAGCGAACGCACGCCCTTTTGCAAATGCGCGGCAAGCTGATTGGCGCGAATTTCCATCACAGAAGCTGCACCGACGCGAGCCGGCGCAGCACCTGCGAGACGATGTCGCTCTGCATCGCGCGATAGAGGAAAGCCTCTTCCTGCTCCTTGGCCAGCGCCGCACTTTCGGTATAGGTGAGGTCGCGCTTGAGCAGGATCTCGCTCGCCGGGATCAGCTCCTTGCCGGCGGCTGTGCGCAGCGAAAAACGAAAGCGCGAGCGCAGCTCGAATTCGCGCACCTGATTGGCGGCGGTCACGGCGACCACGCTTTTCTGGCGCTCGTCGGTGAGCGCCTGCAACACGACCTCGGCGTCTTTCAGCACCTCGACGACCTGGGTCGTCGTGCTTGCATCGATGTTTCGCTTCAGCTCGGCGGCAAGCGGCGAGCGGGCCGGAAATCCCGCAAGCTGGATGGTCTTGAAGTGCAGCGCCGGCGGTCGTTGCAGTTCGAAGCCGCAGGCGCCGAGCGCCGTGGTGGCGAAGGCCAGGATCAGCGCGCGCCGCGCCCTCATCAGACGACGATATTGACGAGCCGGCCTGGCACGACGATCACGCGCTTGACCGGCGCGCCTTCCGAGAAGCGCTCGAATTCGGGCGAAGCGAGCGCCGCCGCCTCGATGCCGGCCTTGCTGGTCGCAGCCGGCACCTTGATGCTGCCGCGCAGCCGGCCGTTGATCTGCAGCATCAGCTCGATCTCGGCCTGGACCAGCGCTCGGTCGTCGACCGTCGGCCAGGGCGCGTCGAGCAATGCGCCGGACTCGGTCTCGTAGCCAAGCTCGCCCCAGAGCGCCCAGGTCGTGTGCGGGCAGACCGGATAGAGCGTGCGCAGCAGGATTCCGAAGCCTTCGCGGAGGCTCGCTGCGTCGCCTTCGGCGTGCGCCTCGAGCGCGTTGAGCAACTTCATCGCGCCCGAGACGACGGTGTTGTATTGCATCCGTTCGTAGTCGTAGCCGA
Organism: Burkholderiales bacterium; assembly: GCA_043725065.1. Taxonomy (GTDB): domain Bacteria; phylum Pseudomonadota; class Gammaproteobacteria; order Burkholderiales; family Burkholderiaceae_C; genus Schlegelella_A. Next base: position 1,208 of record JAYSMB010000623.1, on the reverse strand, counting down.
TCTGCTTGAGCACGGTGTGGATCTCATGGCGCAGCGGCGATGTGCCGCCGGCCCTATGACCCGAAGCGCCGACGATCGCATCGACATGCTTCGCGCCGAATTTCCACAAGCGCTTGAGAAACCGGTTCGCACCCTCGACGCCGGCGTTGTTCCAGTCGAGCGTCTGCTCGGGCGGCGAGGCGAACATGACGAACAGACGCGCCGTGTCGGCGCCGTAGCGGTCGATCAGCTCTTGCGGATCGACGCCGTTGCGCTCGGTCTTGCCCATCTTCAACATGCCGCGGTACTCGACCGCGCTGCCGTCGGCGAGCGTGCCCGTGCTCGGCCGACCCTCGCTCTCGCCGACGGGCGTGACCTCGTCGGGCGGGAAGTAGTCGAGGCCGCCCAGCGCGGTCGGGCGCACCCAGACGTGGTTGAGCACCATGCCCTGCGTCAGCAGGCGCGTGAAGGGCTCGTCGAAATCGACCAGCTTCAGGTCGCGCATGACCTTGGTCCAGAAGCGCGCGTAGAGCAGGTGCAGGATCGCGTGCTCGATGCCGCCGATGTACTGATCCATCGGCATCCAGTACCTCGTGCCGGCGCCGACCATCGCATCGCTCGACCGCGGGTCGCAGTAGCGCATGAAGTACCAGGCGCTGTCGACGAAGGTGTCCATCGTGTCGGTCTCGCGACGCGACGGCCGGCCGCAGCTTGGGCACGCGACGTCCAGGAACGCGGCGCTCTTGTTGAGCGGATTGCCGTTGCCGTCGGGAATCAGGTCTTCGGGCAGGACGACCGGCAGGTCCTTCTCCGGCACCGGTACGACGCCGCAAGTGTCACAGTGAATGATCGGGATCGGCGTGCCCCAGTAGCGCTGCCGGCTGATGCCCCAGTCGCGCAGCCGCCAGGCGGTCTGTTTTGCGCCGAGGCCGCGATGCTCGAGGGCGGCGGCGATCGCGTCGACCGCGACCTGATAGCTCAGGCCGCTGTAGTTGTCGGAATTGATGGTGATGCCGCAATCTGCGTCGGCGTACCAGTCCTGCCAGTGGTCGTAGGTGAAGTGCTTGCCGTCGACATGGATGACCTGGTACAGGTCGATGCCGTACTGCTTGGCGAAAGCGAAGTCACGCTCGTCGTGCGCCGGAACGCCCATCACGGCGCCGTCGCCGTAGCCCATCAGAACGTAGTTGCCGACCCACAGCGGGATCGCTTCGTGACTGAGCGGATGC
>JAYSMB010000622.1:0-3067 GCA_043725065.1 Burkholderiales bacterium | reverse complement strand
GCGCGGCCCGGCCGATGGTCTGGATCAGGCTGCGCTCGGAGCGCAGGAAGCCTTCCTTGTCAGCGTCCAGGATGGCGACCAGCGACACCTCGGGGATATCAAGGCCCTCGCGGAGCAGGTTGATGCCGACCAGCACATCGAAAGTACCGAGACGCAGGTCACGCAGGATCTCGACCCGCTCGACCGTCTCGATATCGCTGTGCAGGTAGCGTACCTTGGCGCCGTTGTCGGAAAGGTAGTCGGTGAGCTGCTCGGCCATCCGCTTGGTCAGGGTCGTGATCAGGACGCGCTCGTTCACCTCGACCCGATCGCGGATTTCCTGCAGCACGTCGTCGACCTGGTGCGTTGCCGGGCGCACCTCGACCACCGGATCGACCAGCCCGGTTGGCCGCACCAACTGTTCGACGACCTGGCCGGCGTGCTCCTTCTCGTACGCGGCCGGCGTTGCCGAGACGAACACCACCTGCCGCATCTTGGCCTCGAACTCCTCGAACTTGAGAGGTCGGTTGTCGAGCGCCGAGGGCAGGCGAAAGCCATAGTCGACGAGCGTGGTCTTCCTCGCCCGATCGCCGTTGTACATGCCGCCGAGCTGACCGATCATGACGTGGCTCTCGTCGAGGAACATCAATGCGTCTTTCGGCAAGTAGTCGACCATCGTTGCCGGTGGCGAACCGGGTGGCGCGCCCGAAAGGTGGCGCGTGTAGTTCTCGATGCCCTTGCAATGGCCGATCTCTTGCAGCATCTCCAGGTCGAAGCGGGTGCGTTGCTCGAGGCGCTGCGCCTCGACCAGCTTGCCCGCCTTCACCAGCTCGTCGAGCCGACCGCGCAACTCTTCCTTGATCGTCTCGATCGCCGCGACGACGCGGCCGCGCGGCGTCGCGTAGTGGCTCGCCGGATAGATCACGAAGCGCGGGATCTTCTGCCGGATCCGGCCGGTCAGCGGGTCGAACAGGGTCAGCGACTCGAGCTCGTCGTCGAACAGCTCAAGGCGGATCGCCAGCTCGCTGTGTTCGGCTGGAAAGACGTCGATCGTGTCGCCGCGCACTCGAAACGTGCCGCGCGAAAAGTCGGTCTCGTTGCGCGAGTACTGCATGCGGATCAGATGAGCGATCGCATCGCGCTGGCCGAGCTTGTCGCCGACGCGCATGATCATCCGCATCTCGGTGTAGTCCTCCGGCGCGCCGATGCCGTAGATCGCGCTGACCGAAGCGACGATGATCACGTCGCGCCGCTCGAGCACGCTCTTCGTCGCCGAAAGCCGCATCTGCTCGATGTGCTCGTTGATCGCGCTGTCCTTCTCGATGAACAAGTCGCGCTGCGGCACGTACGCCTCGGGCTGGTAGTAGTCGTAGTAGCTGACGAAGTATTCGACCGCGTTCTTCGGGAAGAACTCGCGAAACTCGCTGTAGAGCTGGGCGGCCAGCGTCTTGTTTGGTGCGAACACGATCGCCGGCCGGCCGATCTCGGCGATCACGTTGGCCATCGTGAAGGTCTTGCCCGAGCCGGTCACGCCGAGCAGGGTCTGGAAGCTCAGGCCGTCGCGGATGCCCTCGACAAGGCCCTTGATCGCGAGCGGCTGGTCGCCCGCCGGCGCGTACGGCCGGAACAGCTGGAAGGGCGAGTCCGGGAACGAGAAGAATTCTCCTTCGGGCTCGGAAGAGGGCGCGTCGGCAAGGGCAAGGTCGGCAATTTCGGACATGGCGGATAAAATGGGGGGTGCTTCGCCGCGGCCGAGCGAAACCGGACACGGTAGCGCAAAGGCCTCTTTGGGGCAAAGGCACAAAGCGGGGCGGGTTCGTACAGATGACGCCGCCGCGCCCGATTCCAAGATTCTTCCGCGCCGAGCGCGCTCCCCGAGGACCGATTTCCGATGCCTTCGCTCTTCGACGCTGTCGAGATGGCGCCCCGCGACCCGATCCTGGGCCTGAACGAGCAGTTCGTCGCCGACGCCAACCCGGCCAAGGTCAACCTCGGCGTCGGCGTCTACAGCGACGAGAACGGCAAGCTGCCGCTCCTGCGCTGCGTGCGCGTCGCCGAAGAAATGATGGTGGCAGCGCCCAGTCCGCGCGGCTACCTGCCGATCGATGGCATCGCGGCCTACGACGCGGCAACGCAGGCGCTCGTGTTCGGCGCCGACTTCCAAGCCCGGCGCGCCGGCGGGATCGCCACTGTGCAGGCTGTCGGCGGCACCGGCGGTCTGAAAGTCGGCGCCGATCTGCTGAAGCGGATGAGCCCGAGCGCTCGGGTGCTGATCAGCGAGCCGAGCTGGGAAAACCACCGCGCCCTGTTCGAAGGCGCCGGCTTCGTGGTCCATGCCTATCCCTACTACGACCCGAAACGCCACGACGTCGACTTCGCAGCCATGCTGGCCGCGCTCGATGGCGCCCCTGCCGGGACCATCGTCGTCCTGCACGCCTGCTGCCACAACCCGACCGGCTGCGACCTGACGCCCGCGCAGTGGAACGAGGTCGTCGGCTTGCTGGTCAAGCGCGGCCTTGTCCCCTTTCTCGATATGGCCTATCAGGGCTTCGGCGAAGGCATTGCGGAAGACGGACTGGCGGTCCAGCTGTGCCTTGCGGCCGGCCTTGACTTTTTCGTCGCCACGAGTTTTTCCAAAAGCTTCTCGCTTTACGGCGAGCGCGTCGGTGCGCTCTCGGTCGTGTGCGCATCGGCCGAGGAAGCGGCGCGCGTACTGAGCCAGCTGAAGCGCGTCATCCGCACCAACTATTCCAACCCGCCGACGCACGGAGCGGCGATCGTCGCGCACGTGCTTTCCACGCCCTCGCTGCGTGCGATGTGGGAAGAAGAACTGGCCGGCATGCGCGACCGGATCAGGCGGATGCGCATCGAGCTTCAACGTCGGCTCGAAGCGGCCGGCGCGCGACTCGACACCGCCTTCATCACCCGGCAGCGCGGCATGTTCAGCTACTCGGGCCTGAACAAGGCCCAGATGCAGCGCCTGCGCAGCGAGTTCGGAATCTATGGCGTCGATTCAGGGCGGATCTGCGTTGCCGCCTTGAATGACAAGAACCTCGACGCCGTCGTCGCCGCCATCGTCAAAGTCAGC
>JAYSMB010000621.1:0-1817 GCA_043725065.1 Burkholderiales bacterium | reverse complement strand
CCTTCCCAGCTCATGAGGCGGGAGAGAAGCTGTCCCGAAGGGAGGCTAGTCGTCGGTTTCCAGCTGCACCTGGTGCAGGTCTTCGGCGACCCGCTCGGGCGACTTGCAGCGCAGCAAGTCGTCGAGGCTCAGCCCGAGGGCGAGGTCGAGCGCCTGCTCGGCGGTGAGGCCGGGGTTGAGGCCGACCATGCGTTTCGAGCAGCGGGCGCACCAGTCCATGTTCGAGCGAACGTATTCGATGCCTTCCTGGTCCCAGCGCGAAGGGGTGGGGCTGGTTTGATCGAACGAGGTATTCATCGGCGATGGGCGAGCTGCGTGGAAAACGGGAAGTCTCGCGCAGCCATTCCCTCGATGAGCGGGCGATTCCAGCCGCTTGTCCAGTCATGCCTGTAACGACCGGCCGATTCGTGAAGTTCTTAGCGAGGAAGGCGAAGTTCGATGCCTAGCCAATGCGTCCGTCTCCGGCGAGCGCGGCACGAACCCGCGCTGCGCTCGGGATCGGCTCGACCGCGCCGTAGCCTTCGGTCGAAAGCGCCGCGGCGACGGCGGCGTAGCGGCCGGCCGCGTCGATCGCATCGCCGGCGAGCAAGCGGGCGACGAAGGCGCCGCCGAAGGTGTCGCCGGCGCCGGTCGCGTCGACGGCGTTGCAGGGGTGCGGTGCAATGCGAAAGCGCTGCGCCGCATCGGCAACGAGCGCGCCCGCCGCGCCGAGCTTCAGGGCGACGATGCCGGCGCCGAGGCCGAGGCAATGGTCGACGATCGCCTCGGGCTCGACCAGGCCGGTGAGGGCGGTCATGTCGTCGAGGCTGGGCAGGCAGATGTCGGTGAGGGCCATCACCTTGCGCATCACCGCGCGCGCCCGCTCGATCGGCCAAAGCTTCAGGCGCAGGTTGGTGTCGAAGGACACGCGCACGCCGGCGCTGCGTGCCGTGTCGATGGCGGCGAGGCCGGTCTCGCAGGCCGATGCCGAGATCGCCAGCGAGATGCCCGACAGATGCAGCACGCGCGCCGCGGCGATGCGCTCGTGCGGCAGCTCGACCGGTGTCATGCGGCTGGCCGCCGAGCCGGCGCGCATGAAGTCGAAGTGATGGCCTTCGGTGTCATGGCTCACGAAGTAGACCGCGGTGTAGGCCGAGGCGTCGCTCCGCACGCCGCTCGCGTCGACGCCTTCGCGCGCCCACAGTGCGCGCAGCATGCGGCCGCGCGCGTCGTCGCCCAGGGCCGAGAGGTAGCCGGCCTTCGCGCCTTGTCGCGCCGCGGCGATGGCGAAGTTCGAGGTGTCGCCGCCGAAGCCTTGCAGCCAGACCCGGCCTTCGTGCTCGCCGGTCTGGTTGAACTCGATCATCGCCTCGCCGAGGGCGAGGAGCTCGACGGGGTTCATGAGCCAGCCGCGGCGCGATAGGCGTACGGGTGCTTCTGGAATCCCACGAAGACGCTGCGCACCTGCTCTGGTTTGCCCAGGTCGTCGAAGGCGTCGGAGATCGCGTTGTACTTGAGCTTGACCAGGGCGGCGAACTTTTCGGGATCGAGCTCGTCGACGCCTTGCTTGACGTATTGCCCGAGCACGAAGTCGATGAAGGCGCGATGCTTGTCGGAGAAGTCCTTGGCCGTGGCCGACCGCGCAAGTACCGCCCGATCCTCGCGGGTGACCGGGGGCGTGGCGAACGCCACGTAGGCCAGCACGTCGAACAGCTCGCTCTTCTCGGCCTCGATCACCTTCTGCATCTCGGCGAGCAGCAGCTTGCGGATGCTGGTGCTGGCGTTGTGGGTGTTGCTCAGGAAAGTGTTCTTGATGACGATGGCCGCACGCCCGCCGG
>JAYSMB010000620.1:0-4762 GCA_043725065.1 Burkholderiales bacterium | reverse complement strand
CCCGACCATGAAGGAAGCCGGCCTGCCCGAGATCGAGAACATGGCCTGGATGGCGGTGATGGCGCCGGCCTCGACGCCGACCGAGATCGTCGATCGCATGAACCAGGAGATCAACGCCGCGCTCGCCTTGCCTGACGTGAAGGAGAAGCTCGCCAGCCAATTCATGGAACCGGTCGGCGGTTCGGTCGAGGAACTGCGCAGCTTCATGAAGCGCGAACTCACCGTGATGACGCCGATCATCAAGCGCAGCGGCGCGACTTCCGAGTAAAGGCTGCTCGCCGCGATCGTCGTCGCCGCGAGTTGAGCCTTGATACTCGCAACCCGACTCACGCGACCACGATGCCCGGCTACGAGACCAAGCAAGAACGCATCTCCGTTGCCGGCACCGACGACCTGACGATCCGTTCGCTGCTCGATCGGCAGCAGTTCTTCGATCCCTTCGGCGATGCCGAACGGCGCGGCATCTCGTCGGCGACCTGGCCCTTGTTCGGCCTGCTCTGGCCCTCGGGCGCGCACCTGGCAAAGCGGATGGCGGCGCGGCCGGTGCGTGTCGGCGAGCGCATCCTCGAAGTCGGTTGCGGCCTGGCGCTGGCCAGCCTGGTCGGTCATCGGCGCGGCGCTGACGTGACGGCGAGCGATCGCCATCCGCTGGCGGCGAGCTTCCTGCGCAAGAACTTGCGTCTCAACGGCCTGGCGCCGATGCAGTTTCGCTACGGCGACTGGGCCGCGCCCGAACCGGGCCAAGTGCGCACGCGCACGCTCGGCAGCCGCACGGTGGATGGCCGCTTCGACCTCGTGATCGGCAGCGACCTGCTCTACGAGCGCGACGAGAACTCGACCCTTGCCGGCTTCATCGGTCGCCATACCCAAGCTGCGGCCGAGGTGTGGATCGTCGACCCCGATCGCGGCAACCGGCCGGCCTTCAACCGGCGGATGGCCGTGCTCGGCTTCACCCTGAACGAGGAGCGGCTCGATGCGCCCGCGGCGGCGGGCGCGCCGGCCTACAAAGGTCGGGTCCTGATTTATCGGCGCGGCCGGTGGGATACTTCGACCCCGACGGCTGTGCCGCAGCGGCACACCGCGATCCGATCGCTTAACGGAGTTCATCGATGACCGAAGCCATGCAATTCGTGCGTCGCCGCCAGCTTCTCGCGGGCAGTGCCGGCGCCCTCGCCACGGTCGGTCTCGCCGGCTTCGCGGGCAAGGCGTTCGCCCAAGCGGCCTCGGCGCCCGTTGCGCCCCCAGGGCCGAGACCGCTGCCGCCGTACGTCGCGTGGAAGGACGCCAACTCGGTCATCGTCCACAGCGCCACCACGATCGAGACCCGGCGCAGCGCCTTCGGCACCAGCAGCATCACGCCCACCGACCAGCTCTTCATCCGCAACAACCTGCCCGCGCCCGACGCTGGAATAGTCGCCAACCGCGACGCCTGGCAGGTCTCGATCGAAGGCGTGCGCAACCCGCGCATGACTACCGTCGCCGAATTGAAGACGATGGGTCTCGAGACCGTGGCGACCGTATTGCAGTGCTCCGGCAACGGGCGCGGCTTTTTCCCGAGCAAGCCGAGCGGCACGCCGTGGACGGTGGGCGCCGCCGGCTGCGTGGTCTGGAGCGGGGTGCCAGTGCGCTATGTCGCCGAGGCTCTTGGCGGTGTCGCGCCGGGCATGTTCTTTCTCACCGGTACCGGCGGCGAGAAGTTGCCCGAAGGCATCGATCCGCTGTCGGTCGTGGTCGAGCGCTCGGTGCCGATCAAGGCCATGACCGACGCGATCCTCGCCTGGGAAATGAACGGCGCGCCGATTCCGCTCGCGCACGGCGGACCCTTGCGCCTCATCGTTCCCGGCTACCAGGGCGTGAACAACGTCAAGTACGTGAAGCGCGTGGCCTTCACTTCGGCCGAGTCGCAGGCCAAGATCATGACCCACGGCTACCGCATCACGCCGCTCGGCGGCACCTCCGTGCCGAGCGAGCCATCGATCCAGGAAATGCCGGTCAAGTCGTGGGTCAACTATCCCAACGCCGACCGGCCCGTCAAGGCCGGCACCGTGTACGTGAGTGGCGTCGCCTTCAGTTCGGGCTCGCCGATCCGCCGCGTCGAGGTGACGAGCGACGGCGGCAAGACCTGGATCGAAGCCGCATTCGTCGGCCCCGACCTGGGGCGCTTCGCGTGGCGGCAGTTCACCCTGCCGCTGCGGATGGCGCCGGGCAACTACGTCGTCACCAGCCGTGCCATCGATGCCGCCGGCAATGTGCAGCCGCAGGATCGTCTCGAAAATCTGCACGGCTACAACAACAACAGCTGGGCCGATGCGGCGGTGAAGGTGGCCGTTGTCTGAGCGCGGGCCGCGCTTCGGCCTTCGATCCGCTCCATGGCCGCTGGCGGCCGCGCTGACCCTTGCGACAACCTCGTTCGCCGGTGCGGCCCGTGCCGCCGACGACGCGGCCCAGTTCGCCCTCGGCAAGGCGTTGTTCACGAAGAACGCGACGCCGCCATGCGCTCTTTGCCACACCTTGAAGGACGCGGGCACGAGCGGCGCCGTTGGTCCCGTGTTCGACGAGCTGCAGCCCGACGCGGCCCGCGTGGCGGCGGCACTTCGCAGCGGCATCGGCGCGATGCCTTCGTACAAGGCGACGCTGAACGACGAGCAGATCGAGGCGCTTGCGCGCTACGTGTCCAAGGCGAGCGGCGGCGCGAAGTAGCACCCTGCGGCTGGTCGCGCCGACCGGCCTACAGCGACATTCGTCGCAGCTCGGGCTCGCGGTCGAGCCACTGGTGCTTGAGGGCGCCGACGATATGCAGGGCGAGCAGCGCGTAGAGCACGTAGCCGAAGGCGGTGTGGACTCCGCCGAGCAACGTAGGCGGCGATTCCTTGCTGACCGGCTCGATCGCCGCGATGAAGCCGACGCGCGGCCACGGGACGAGACCGAACAGCGTCATCGGATGCGTGGCCGCGTCTTTCCATGCCGAGTCATGCAGCCAGCCGGAGATCGGCAACAGCAGCATCAGCGCGTACAGCGCTCCATGTGCCAAGCGAGCGGCGACGCGTTCCCAGCGCGCATGGGTCGCGGGCAGCGGCGGTGGCTTGTGCGAGGCCCGCCATAGGATTCGCAGGATCGCCAGGGCGAGCACCGTGATGCCGGTCGATTTGTGCGTGTCGATGACCGGCCGCATCCATTCGTCGGGCCAGTAGTCGACCGAGAGCGCAAGCGCGACGTTGACGACGATGAGGATGGCGATCAGCCAGTGCAAAACGACGGCGGTGTGCGAGTAGCGGTCAACGAGCATGGCCGCATTTCACACCATCGCCACGAAACTTTGCACGCCGCGGGCGACCTGCCTGCGTCCGGGCGACGCGATCGTGCGTAGCCTCGCTTGCTTCCCGTCTTGCCGCCGCAGTCGCTGTCCCGCTCTTGACCGATCCTCTCGTGTCCGCCCTGGCGCTCGCTTCCTCCCGCCTCGCGCCGCCGCCGACGCCTTGGCGCAGTGTCGTCATCCACGCCGCCGTCCTGGTCGCCTGGATCGCGCTGTTCGTCCTCGCGTTCGTGAATGGCGGCGTGCTGGCGTGGTCGGTCGGCATCGCCTACATCGCCTACGACACGATGCTGCAAGGCTTCGTCGGCTGGCACACGTGGCGGCTCGGCCGGCCGCGCGCTTTGTCAAGCGACGGCGGGACGTGCAGCGTGGGCGTCATCGTCGCCGCGCACGACGAGGCACGGGTTCTTCCGGCGACGCTGGCCGCGCTGCTCGCGCAGGATCAGCCGTCCGAACAGATCGTGATTGCCGACGACGGCTCGACCGTCGAGACCGCGCAACTGCTGGTCGAGCGTTACGGGCTCGCCGCGCTCGAGGTCGGCGCGTTGAGCGCGCCCAGCGTGCCGCATCCGTCGCTCAACTGGCTGCGCTTGCCGCGCGGCGGCAAGGCGAGGGCGCTGAACGCGGCGATCGTCGAGGTCGGCACCGATGTCGTCCTGACCGTCGATGCCGACACGCTGCTCGACCCGCGCGCCATCGGTGCCGTGCGCCGCGCCTTCGCGAACGAGGCCGGCCTGGTCGCCATCACCGGCGTGATCACGCCGGTGTGCAAGGCGACGCCTGCCGGGCGCGTCCTCGAATGGTTCCAGACCTACGAGTACATCCGCAACTTTCTCTCGCGCTACGCCTGGATGCAGGTCGAAAGCCCGCTTCTCATCTCCGGCGCCTTTGCGGGTTTTCGCCGGTCGGCAGTCCTCGCCGTCGGCGGCTTCGACGCGGCCTGCCTGGTCGAGGACTACGAGCTGATCCACCGCCTGCGCCGGCACACGACCGAGCGCGGTCTCGACTGGCGCTTTCGCGTTCTCGGCGACGCGCAGGCGCGCACCGAGGCGCCGGGCAGCGTCGGCGTGTTCCTGCGCCAGCGGCGGCGTTGGTTCGGTGGCTTCTCGCAGACGCAGTACTGGTATCGCGCGATGGTGGGCGATCCGAAGTGCGGCCGGCTCGGCACCTGGATGCTGCCGGTGAAGGCGATCGACACCTTGCAACCGCTCTACGGCTTGACCGCATTCGCGCTGCTCGTCGTCTACGCCGCAAGCGGAAGGCTCGCGATCGTCGGCCCGGTCGCCGCGATCATCGGCGCCAAGATCGCGATCGATCTCGCCTTTCATCTCTGGTCGGTGCACCTGTACCGCCGCTGGGTCGGTGATGCGAGTCGGGCCAGCCTGGGCTGGGCCTTGACCGCCGCGGTCGCCGAGCCCTTCACGTTCCAGTTGCCGCCCCACATCGGCG
>JAYSMB010000619.1:0-3454 GCA_043725065.1 Burkholderiales bacterium | reverse complement strand
GGAGCTGCCCGAAGACATCGCCGGCGAAGAGTGCGATGACGCGCGCATGGTGCCGCCGCACCCGCTCGAGCTGCCGATCGCCAGCCCGGCGATGCTCGATCGCGCCGCCACGATGATCCTTGCCGCGAAGCGACCGCTGATCATGCTGGGCGCCGCTGCTTCCCGACCACGCGCCACCGCCGACCTGGCGCAGTTCGTCCTGCGCACGCGCATCCCCTACTTCACCACGCAGATGGGCAAGGGCACGGTGCCCGGCGGCACCGAGCTCTACATGGGCACCGCCGCGCTCTCGGCGCGCGACTACGTGCACGACGCCATCGAGCAGGCCGACCTGATCGTCGCCATCGGCCACGACACGAGCGAGAAGCCGCCGTTCCTCATGGACGACGATCGGCCGCTGGTGATCCACGTCGCCTATCAGTCGGCGACCGTGGAGCAGGTCTACTTTCCGCAGGCCGAGGTGGTGGGCGACATCGGCCGCTGGCTCTCGCTGCTGGCAGACCGGCTCGAAGGCAAGCTGCCGAACGCCGGCGCGCTGCTGCCGCTGCGCGAGGGCATCCTCGCCCACCTGGCCGAGCGTGCCACCGAAGATCGCTGGACGCCGCAGCGCATCGTGCACGACGTGCGCCAGGTGATGCCGGCCGACGGCATCGTCGCGCTCGACAACGGCATGTACAAGATCTGGTTCGCGCGCAACTACCGCACCCGCGCCGCCAACACGCTGCTGCTCGACAACGCGCTGGCCACCATGGGAGCAGGCCTGCCCCAGGCGATCATGGCGGCGATGCTCTACCCGAAGCGCCGCGTGCTCGCCGTGTGCGGCGACGGCGGCTTCATGATGAACAGCCAGGAGCTCGAGACCGCGGTGCGGCGCAAGCTCGACCTGGTGGTGCTCGTGCTCGTCGACAACGCCTTCGGCATGATCCGCTGGAAGCAGGCCGTCGACGGCTTCGCCGACTTCGGCATGACCTTCGGCAACCCCGACTTCGCGCGGTACGCGCAGGCCTACGGCGCGCAGGGCCGACATGTGACCGAGATCGCCGAGTTCGGCCCCGCGCTCGAGGCGGCGTTCCGGGCCGGTGGCGTGCATCTGCTCGCGGTGCCGATCGACTATTCGGAGAACACGCGCGTGCTGGTCGACGAGCTGCGCGATCGGCGGCCTTAGACTTTGGTTCGACTTCGCGAAGCTGTGGCCCAGGGGCTGAAGCCGGGTCGGCCTCATGAAGCCCGAGGCATGCGGTAGAGACCGCAGAGCTTGTTGCCGTCGGGGTCGCGCAGATAGGCCAGGTAGAGCTTGCCGACGGCGCCCTCGCGCACGCCAGGAGGCTCTTCGCAAGTCGTGCCGCCATGGGCCAGCCCTGCAGCGTGCCACGCATCGGCCTGCTCTGCCGACTGGCAGGCGAAGCCGATGGTGCTGCCGTTTCCCAGCGTGGCAGGCTGGCCGTCGATCGGCAGCGACGCCGAAAACACACCCGACGGCGTGCGCCAGAAGATGCGATGGCGATCCACCACCCCGGCGGGCACGCCCAGCGTGCCCAGGAGGGCGTCGTAGAACGACTTGGCCCGATCCAGATCGTTCGTGCCGACCATGATGTGAGAGAACATGCTGCGAAGTTCCTGGTGATACGCGCAAAGCGTCGGGTTTCAAGTTGAGTCCCGTGGCCGCCGGGCGGCCACGCCGTTGATTGTGGCGAGCCGAGCCTTCGCCGGTGATCGTCACCGGCGCGCACGAGGGCGACATAACCTCGCGCGACCATCATGCGCGCGGAGCACGGCGACCCCTGTTGTCGAAAACAGTTCGATGGAGAATCGGCTGCGCGGCGGCGCCCGGCCGGCGGCACCCACACCGAGGCTCTCATGACACTGCGCACCATCGCCTGCACGCTCGCCCTGATGGCGAGCACCGCCGCCTTCGCCGCGCTGAAGCCGGGCGACCCGGTGCCTGCATTCAGCGCAACCGCCTCGCTGGCGGGCAAGCCTTTCGCCTACTCGCTGAAGGGCGGCCTGGCCAAGGGCCCGGTGGTCGTCTACTTCTATCCATCGGCCTACACCGAGGGGTGCGACATCCAGGCGCACGAGTTCTCCAGCAAGGCCGAGCAGTTCGCCGCCGCCGGGGCATCGGTGATCGGCGTCTCGCTCGACAGCATCGAACGGCTGAACGAGTTCTCGGCCGACCCCGACTATTGCGCCGGCAAGCTCGCGGTCGCGTCCGACGGCGACGGCCGAATAGCGCGCGCGTTCGGCCTGCGGGTGAGCGGCGTGCAACGCGGCGCGACCGACACGCGCGGCAAGGAGATCGACCACGGCTTCACCGAGCGCACGACGTTCGTCGTCAAGCGCGACGGCACCGTCCTCGCGGCGGTGGGCGGCGTCTCGCCCGAAGAAAACGTCGCACGAGCGCTGGAACTCGTGCGCAAGCTGTCGGCGGCGCGCTAGTCGCTCCGACGATTCGCCGATGTGCCGTAGTCCACGGTGAGGACGAGCCCGTTCGCACTCGCCGTCTTCTTGACGGTGCCGTTCGTCATCGCCGAGGTGCTCGCCATGCGGCCTGAGGTCGAGCTCGACTTCACGGTGCCGTTGGTCATCGCCAACGTCCGCGCGCCGCCGTTCATGGGTGCGGAAAGATCCCACGGGTAGTCGCCGACGCCCGAGCCCTTCATGGCCTCGCGAAAGACAACCGCTTCCAGCGCACTCGACGTGCCGGTGCCAGCGACGTTGGCGATGCCGACGAAGGTGCCCTCCTTGATCTGGCCCAGGTTGCTCGGCACGACGCCGGCGATCTTCGTCGCCGAATCCAGTGCGAGGCTGACATTGCCTTCGCCCGTCCGCACGGTCAGGTTTTCAGCGGTCGCCGAAACGATCGTGCCGCGAATGTGGGCCGGCTGTTCAGCGGCGATTGCGACAGTCAAGGCGGCGGCTCCGAATACGAGCCAGAGTCCACGCGCCAGTGCGTGGCAGGTCATTGCGTTCGCTCGGCTCGGTCGCGCTTCCATCTCCGGCCGTCAGCCGCCCGCTCGCTTGCTCTTGAAGCCTTCCTTCGCCAAGAGCGAGGCCAGCTCGTCGCAGTGATCTCCCTGAAACTCAAGCACACCGTCCTTCACGACGACGCGCAGCCGCATGACGCGATCGGCTGTCGGCGGGAGGGGCACCTGCGGCCCGTGTCGGTGATGATGCCGCTTCGGGCTCGCACCCCAGCCATCGAAGGGTTCCCCGCGTCGCTCGCGTTCGAGTTGGAAGCCTCCAGCGTGCGCGTGAATCAAGGAGGCGGATCCGAAAATGGTCGAAGAGTGGAAGTGGGGCGTTCCGGTCTGGTCGCACGACGGGATCGTCTGCACCGGCGAGACCTACAAGAGCGTCGTGAAGACGACCTTTGCCAAGGGAGCCTCCGTGCCCGACCCTTCGGGCCTCTTCAATTCCAGCCTCGATGGCAACGTCAGGCGCGCCATCGACTTCC
>JAYSMB010000618.1:0-3694 GCA_043725065.1 Burkholderiales bacterium | reverse complement strand
GGTCGGCAAGGTCGCGCGGGCGGCCGGCCGCGCGCTTGTTCGCCTTGAAGTCATCGATGTGGACGATCGGCAGCTCGACTCCGGCGACGCTCACCATCTGGCGTCGCGGATAGCAGTCGGCGAAGCGAACGCCGTCGATTTCCGTCAGCAGGTCGATACGCCCGGGCGGATAGCCGAGCTGGACGACAGCGTCGGGCGCCGCGAAATCCGCGCCAGAGATCGAGGTCTCCGGTGTAGCGGGGCCGACCGTACGCGGCCAGCGCATAGCCGCCGACGACGAGGTACTCAACCCCGTTCGCGCCGAGTAACTCGACAAACTCTTTGAAGTCGCGGTTCAACATCGAATCGGTCGGCTATGTATTGCTGGCGCAGAACCTCGACGGCAGCGATTCTCTCGGCGACGGGGCGCGAGAGCCACCAGCGAAGGTCGGCGTTGCCCTCGGCGGCGAGTTCGCGGCGGGTCGTGACTCGAAGCACTTTGTCCACACGGGGATTGTCGCTCGCTCAAAACGTCCAGGCCGGGATAATGCGCGCCTTTCAAGTCTTCTTCATGGCTGCCCTCTCCCTCTCGAACGCGCACCTTGCGTACGGCCATGTCGCCCTGCTCGATGGCGCGGCGCTCTCGCTCGAGGCGAGCGAGCGGCTGGGCCTGATCGGCCGCAACGGCGCGGGCAAGTCGTCGCTGCTGAAGGTCATCGCCGGTCTCGAGAAGCTCGACGACGGCCTGCTGCAGCTGACGCAAGGGCTGCGCATCCGCTACGTGCCGCAGGAGCCGTCGTTCGATGCCGACATGTCGGTCTTCGACGCGGTGGGCGAGGGCGTTGCCGAAGCGCGCGCCGTGCGCGAGCGCTATGAAGCGCACGCGCCGGGCGACGACCTCGACGCCTTGCAGACGCGGATCGAGACGCTCGACGCGTGGACCTGGGAGCAGCGTGTCGAGACCACGATCGCCCAGCTTCACCTCGACGGCGCGCGCCGCATCGGCGAGCTTTCGGGCGGGACCAAGAAGCGGGTGGCGCTCGCGCAGGCGCTGGTCGCCGTACCCGACGTGTTGCTGCTCGACGAGCCGACCAACCACCTCGACCTCGACTCGATCGCCTGGCTCGAAGAGTTGCTGAAGGGCTTTCGCGGCAGCGTCGTCGTCATCACCCACGACCGTGCCTTTCTCGACGCGGTGGCGACGCGCATCGTCGAGCTCGACCGCGGCGTGCTGCGCGGCTATCCGGGCAACTTCGCGGCCTACGAATTCCGCAAGGTCGAGCAACTCGCTTCCGAAGCGCTCGCCAATGCGCGCGCCGACAAGCTGTTGGCGCAGGAAGAGGTCTGGGTTCGAAAGGGCGTGGAAGCGCGTCGGACCAGAAGCGTCGGCCGGATCGGCCGACTCGAAGCCTTGCGCGCCGTTCGCGCGGCACGTCGTGACACGCTCGGCCGCGTCAGGCTCGAGGCCGACGCCGGCGTTTCGAGCGGCAAGATCGTGGCGCAGCTCAAAAACGTGTCCATGCGCTTCGGCGACAAGTTGATCGTCAAGGATTTCTCCGCGACCATCCTGCGCGGCGACAAGGTCGGCCTGATCGGGCCGAACGGCGCCGGCAAGACGACTTTGCTCAAGCTCATCCTCGGCGAGCTGCAACCGACCTCCGGCACGGTGCGCCTGGGCACGCGAATCGAGGTCGCCTACTTCGACCAGATGCGCAGCGCGCTCGACCTCGACGCCACGCTTGCCGACAGCGTCAGCCCGGGCAGCGAATGGGTAGAGACGGCGAGCGGCAGGAAGCACGTGATGAGTTATCTCACCGACTTCCTGTTCTCGCCCGAGCGCGCCAACTCGCCCGTGCGAACGCTCTCCGGCGGTGAGCGCAACCGCGTATTGCTGGCCCGGTTGCTCGCCTTGCCGGCGAACGTGCTGGTGCTCGACGAGCCGACCAACGACCTCGACATCGATACGCTGGAGTTGCTGGAAGAGATGCTGCAAACCCATGCCGGCACCGTGTTCCTCGTCAGCCACGACCGGCGCTTTCTCGACAATGTCGTGACCAGCACGCTCGCCTGGGAAGGCGACGATTCGCCCGGCCTGTGGCGCGAGTATGAAGGTGGCTACGAAGACTGGAAGACGCAGCGCGAACGCGCGCGCTCGCTGGCGCAGGAAGCGGAGCGCCGCATCGCGCCGGCGGCCAAGGCAGTGCCGGTGGCTGCCGCCGCGAGCGTCGCGGCCGCATCGTCGGTCAAGCCGAAGAAGCTCAGCTACAAGGAGCAGCGCGAACTCGACGCACTGCCGGAACGTATCGAAGCGCTCGAGATCGAGCAGAAGGATCTGGCGGCGCTGCTGAGCAGCGCCGACTTCTATGCCGACGATCCGGTTCGCGTCGAAGCGGCGCAGATGCGTGTTTCCCAGATCGACGACGAGCTGCTGCAGGCGCTCGAACGCTGGGAAACGCTCGGCGCGCGCTGAGCCTTAAAGCCGCGCCCGCTCCGCGGCGAGCGCCTTCCAGAAGCGCGCGTCCTGCGAGGTCGCGAAGTTGATTCGCATCAGGCTCGTTGGTCGGTGCTCGGCATGAAAGAGCGAGCCGGGCGCGAGCAGCCAGTCGTCGATCATGGCGAGCGCGAGGCGCTCGGTATCGACGCCGGCATCGACCCAGCCGAACAGGCCGCGAGGCTCGGCGGCGAAGCGGCAATCGTGCGCTTCGGCCAGGCGCACCGTGCGCGCACGTGCCGCGCCGAGTCGCTGCACGACGCGCTCGGCGTGGCGACGCAGCCAGCCTTGCTCGAGGCAGTGCGCCAGCGCCAGTTCACCGACGCCCGGTGTGGTCAGCGTCGAGAGCAGCTTGGTATCGACCAGGCGATCGACCAGTGCCGCCGGCGCCGCGAGGTAGCCGACGCGCCAGTTCGGCGTCAGGATCTTCGAGAAGCCGGAGACGTAGATCGTGCGTTCGAGCGCGTCGAGGGCGGCCAGCCGCGGCGAGTGGGCCGGCGCCAGGTGTGCATAGGTGTCGTCCTCGACGATATGAAAACTGTACTCATGGGCGAGCCGGACGACCTGGTGCGCGGCATGCGGGCCGAGCGAAACACCGGTCGGGTTGTGCAGCACCGACACCGTCACGTAGAGGCGCGGCCGCTCGCCCGGCGGCTGCGCTTCGATCAGTCGGCGCATGGCGGCCACGTCGGGCCCGTCGCTGCCGCGCGGCACCGGCAGCACGCGCATGCCGAGCGCGGCGAGCCGCGCGTACTCGACCGACCAGCCGGGCTCGTCGACCAGAACGCTGTCGCCCGAACGCAGCAGCGTGCGTGTGACCACGTCGAGCGCCTGCGTGGCGCCCACCGTCGTGATGATCTGCTGCGCCGAGGCGCTCACGCCGTGGTCAGCGAGCTTGGTGGACAGCGCTTCGCGCAGGCGCAGCTCGCCTGCCGGGTCGCCGTATTGCAAGGACATGGCGCCGAGCTGCGTGCCGCGCGTGACGGTGCGCAGCGCGGTGGCGAGCATCGGCAAGTCGAGCCAGTCGGCCGGCAAGGTGCCGAGCCCCGGCATCGAGCGAGCGCCGGGCGGCTGGAACATGCCGCGGATCAGCGCGGTGGCGCTGACCGGCAACGGGTGGCTGAAGCTGCGTTCGGCGGCGCCTTCGCGGGCTTCGGACGGGCGTGTCGGTGCCGTTTCGCGAACGAAAAATCCACGCTGTTTGCGTGCTTCGACGAGGCCGAG
>JAYSMB010000617.1:0-6340 GCA_043725065.1 Burkholderiales bacterium | reverse complement strand
GCAAAATGACCCCGCATGAAATGGCCCGGCATATCGGCGGTGGCCTGCTTTCTTTCCCCGTCACGCCGTTCAAGACAGACTACTCTTTCGACGAGGCGACCTACCGTTCGAACATGGATTGGCTCTGCGGCTATGATGTCGCCGGACTGTTTGCCGCGGGCGGAACAGGCGAATTCTTTTCGCTGACGCCGGCCGAGGTCGCCAGGATCGTCGCCGTCGCCGTGGACGAAACCAAGGGCCGCACCCCCGTTCTCGCGGGGACCGGCTATGGCACCGCCATCGCAACGGAGATTGCGATCTCCGCCGAACGCGCAGGCGCCGACGGCCTTCTGCTGCTCCCGCCCTATCTCGTGCATTCCGAGCAGCAGGGCCTCGCCGCTCATGTCGAGGCCGTATGTGCGTCGACCAGGTTAGGTGTGATCGTCTACAACCGCGACAATGCGATGCTGAACGAGGACACGCTGGCGCGGCTCTGCGAGCGTTGTCCGAACCTCGTCGGCTACAAGGATGGCGTTGGCGATATCGAGCTCATGACCCGGGTCCATTCCCGCATCGGAGATCGCCTGACCTATGTCGGCGGATTGCCGACGGCGGAGACCTTCGCGCTGCCCTATCTCGACATGGGCGTCACCACCTATTCGTCGGCCGTGTTCAATTTCGTGCCGGAATTTGCTACCGCTTTCTACGCTGCCGTGCGCCGCCGCGACCACGCGACGATTGACGCCGGCCTCAAGAATTTCATCCTGCCCCTGATCGCGATCCGCAATCGCAAGAAGGGCTATGCCGTCTCCATCATCAAGGCCGGCATGAAAGTCATCGGCCGGGATTCCGGGCCGGTGCGCTCGCCGCTGACGGATCTGAACGAGAGCGAGATCGCGGAAGTCGCCGCTCTGGTCGCCAAGCTGCCAAGCGCCATTGCACGCAAGCATGAAGCGGCCGAATAATGGATAGGCCGGCCGATCGTCGCCATCGGCCAAAGGGAGAAAATCGAATGAACGCGATCCAGAAGAATTATATCGGAGGCGCATGGGTAGAAGGCACCGGCGTCAGCCACAACGTCAACCCGTCTAACACCAACGACATCATCGCCGAATATTCCAGGGCCGACCGGGCTCAGACAGTGCAGGCGATCGCCGCGGCCAAGGCGGCATTCCCCGCATGGTCGCGCTCGACGCCGCAGGAGCGTTTTGACGCGCTCAACCGCATCTCCGCTGAAATCCTCGCCCGCAAGGATGAACTCGGCCGCCTGCTGGCGCGGGAGGAAGGCAAGACGCTGCCGGAGGGCATCGGCGAGGTCGCGCGCGCCGGACAGATATTTGCGTTCTTTGCCGGCGAGGCCTTGCGCCTGACCGGCGAAAAAGGTGCCTCGGTACGTCCTGGCCTCGACGTCGAGATTACACGCGAGGCGGTCGGCATCGTCGGTCTGATCACGCCCTGGAACTTTCCAATCGCGATCCCGGCATGGAAGATCGCGCCGGCGCTGTGTTACGGCAACGTCGTGGTGTTCAAACCGGCGGAAATCGTGCCGGGTTCGGCGCACGCGCTCTCGGAAATCATCGCGCGCTCGGGGATTCCGGTCGGTGTTTTCAATCTCGTGATGGGCCCGGGATCCGTCGTGGGTCAAACCTTGATCGAACATCCCGATGTCGCCGCCATATCGTTTACGGGCTCGGTCCAAACCGGTCACAGAATCGCGCAAGCCTGCGTCGCCTCGACGCCGATGAAGAAGTTCCAGCTCGAGATGGGCGGCAAGAATCCGCTCGTGGTCCTCGACGACGCCGAACTGCCGGTCGCCGTCGAGTGCGCCGTCAACGGTTCCTATTTCTCGACCGGCCAGCGCTGCACCGCGTCGTCCCGGCTGGTCGTCACCGAGGGCATTCACGACCGCTTTGTCGAAGCGCTCAGCGCGCGGCTCGGCCAACTGGTGATCGACGACGCCGTCAAGGCTGGCACGCACATCGGTCCGGTGGTCGACCAGAGCCAGCTCGATCAGAACCTGTCGTACATGGAGATCGGCCGCGGCGAAGGCGCGAAAGTCGCGCTGGGCGGAGAGCGCCTGACGCGCGGCACGCCGGGCTTCTACATGGCGCCGGCGCTGTTCACCGACGTCACGTCGAACATGCGGATCGCACGTGAAGAGATCTTCGGCCCCATCGCCGTGGCGCTTCGTGCGCGCGACTACGACGAAGCGCTGGCGATGGCCAACGACACGCAATTCGGCCTGGCCTCGGGCATCTGTACCACCAGCCTCAAGCACGCGACGCACTTCAAGCGCAACGCCGAGGCCGGCATGGTGATGGTGAACCTGCCGACGGCGGGCGTCGACTATCACGTGCCGTTCGGCGGCCGAAAGGGCTCGAGCTACGGGCCGCGCGAGCAGGGTCGCTACGCGGCCGAGTTCTACACGACCGTCAAGACGGCGTATACGCTGGCTTGAGCGCGGGCACCGGGCGCTCCTCGCGGCCGTCGCCATGCTTCGCGAAGCGGGCCGGGTCGCGGCCGTGCACCGGCGCGTTGTCGGGCCAGGGCCAGCCGCCGAACTGGGTGCGGCGGTAGTCGGCAAAGGTCTCTGCGATCTCGGCCTGGGTGTTCATCACGAACGGGCCGTGCTGTGCCACCGGCTCGCCGATCGGCCGGCCCTGCAGCACGAGGAATTCCGCGACCTCGCTGCCGTTCTCGATCTCGACCTCGGCGCCGGCGCGCAGCTCGATCGCGGCGTGGGCTTTCACCTCCTGGCCGGCGACGCGCACTGAACCGCCCTTGAAGAAGTAGAGCGAGCGGCGCGTGTCCTTGCCCGTCGCAGCCGGCAAGGTCCAGCGCGCGCCGGGCGCCATGCGGATGGTCCAGATCGCGAGGTCGGCATCGGCTTCGGCCGCCCAAGAATCGGGCGGCGGCGGCGGTGCGCCGACGCTCGGCGCCAGCCGGCCGGCGATGCAAGCCACCTGCGTCGTACGGCCTTCGCGGTCGTTCACCGAGAGACGCGGAATGTCCTCGTTCCAGAACATCGTGAAGTGCGGCGGCGCCATCTTGCTGCGCGCCGGCAGGTTGAGCCAGATCTGGAACAGCTCGAGCGGATTCGGCGCGGTTGAGTCGAGCAGCGGGAACATCTCGGCATGGACGATGCCCTTGCCGGCGGTCAGCCACTGCACGTCGCCGCCGCCGAAGCGCGCGGTCGCGCCCAGCGAATCGGAGTGATCGATCAGGCCCTTGCGAACGATGGTCACGGTCTCGAAGCCGCGGTGCGGATGGCCGGGAAAGCCGGGCACCGTCTCGCCGTGGTACATGCTCCAGCCGTCCTTGCGGCTGAAGTCCTGGCCGATGTCGCGGCCGGCGAGCGGCGCGTCGGGACCCATGGCCGCGTTGGCCTTCGGATAGGCGTCGTCGTGATAGGCGCAGAACAGGAACGGGTCGATCGTTTCCCACGGGAAACCGAGCGGCTTGATCTGGACGACGGGACTGACGGACACGGCTTGGCCTTTCAAACCTCGCAAATGCGGCCGGCCCGGCCGCGTTCAAGATCGCCGGCGGGCGGCGCCTACACTCGTCGGCCGACTTCCGGAGTCAGAGAATGAGCAGCACCGACCCACGCACCGGCCTTCAACTTCGATCGCTGGTCAAGCGGAGCGGCGAGCTCGAGCTCTCGCTCGCGAGCGTGACCCTTCACGAACCCGGGCCGAACGAAGTGCTGGTGCGCATCGAAGCGGCTCCGATCAACCCGTCCGACCTCGGCCTGCTGTTCTCCGCGGCCGACATGAGCAAGGCCGTCGCCTCCGGCACCGCCGACCGACCGGTCGTGACCGCGCCGATCGCGGAGGCGGCGATGAAGTCACTCACCGCGCGGCTCGACATGTCGATGCCGGTCGGCAACGAAGGCGCGGGCACGGTGATCGCGGCTGGCTCTTCGGCCGCCGCGCAGGCGCTGCTTGGCAAGACGGTGGCGCTGATCGGCGGCGCGATGTACGCGCAGTTCCGCGTCATGGCCGCCGAGCAGTGCCTGCCGCTGCCCGAGGGCGCGACGCCGGCCGAGGGCGCCTCGTGCTTCGTCAACCCGCTCACTGCCCTCGGCATGGTCGAGACGATGCGGCGTGAAGGACATCGCGCTCTTGTCCACACGGCCGCGGCTTCGAACCTCGGCCAGATGCTCAACCGCATCTGCATCGCCGACGGCGTCGGCCTCGTCAACATCGTGCGCAAGCCCGAGCAGGAAGCCTTGCTGCGCGCCGCCGGTGCCGCCCATGTGTGCAACGCCAGCTCGACCACTTTCCTGAGCGATCTGACCGAAGCACTTGTCGCCACCGGCGCGACGATCGCCTTCGACGCCACCGGCGGTGGCCGCCTTGCCGGGCAGATCCTCGGCGCGATGGAAGCGGCATTGAACCGCACCGCCAAGGAATACAGCCGCTACGGCTCGACCACGCACAAGCAGGTCTACCTCTACGGCGGCCTCGACACCAGCCCGACCGAGTTCGTGCGCAACTTCGGCATGGCCTGGAGCATGGGCGGCTGGCTGCTGTTCCCGTTCCTGCAGAAGATCGGCCCGGCGGCGGCGCAGGTTCTCAAGCAACGTGTCGCGGCGGAGCTCAAGACGACCTTCACGAGCTACTATTCGCACCGCGTCTCGATGGCCGAAGCGCTGCAGCTGGCCACCATCGCGATCTACAACAAACGCGCCACCGGCGAGAAGTTCCTGATCGAACCGCATCGGCGCTGAGGCCCATGAAGCCGACGCTTCAGTTCGATGGCGTAACCGACGCCGGCGAGGCTTTCTTCGAAAGGTATGTCCGCGCCGCCAGCGCGCTTCGGCACGGCGGATTGGCGCAGGGCGAGGTCATCGCCGTGATGCTGCGCAACGAGCCCGTCATGCTCGAGCTGATGCTGGCCGCGCGCTGGCTGGGCGCGCGCTGGTGCCCGATCAACTGGCACTTCAAGGCGGCCGAGGTGCGGCACATCCTGGTCGATAGCCAGGCGAAGATGCTGGTGGTACACGCCGACTTGTTCGGGCAGATTTCGGACGCTGTTCCGGAGGGCGTTCGGGTCTTCGTCGTCGAGCCGCACGCGCACACGCGACGCGCCTACGGCTTGACCGGACCGTGGCCGAACTCCGGGCGCGCTGTGGAGGACTGGGAGAAATTTCGCGACGCGGCGAGCGGCCCCGCCGTCGAACAGCAAGTGCCCGGCTCGGCGATGGTCTACACTTCGGGTACCACTGGGCTGCCCAAGGGCATACGGCGCCAGCCGCCGACCGCGGAACAGCTCGCGCTGCTGGCGGAGAGAAGCCGCGTCGCGCTCGGCATCGGCCCGGGAATGCGGGCACTCGTCAGCGCGCCGCTGTATCACTCCGCGCCGGCGGCCTACGCCGTCCAAGCGGCGGTGAGCGACGCGCACATCGTCATCGAGCCGAGATTCGACGCAGAGCAAACCTTGCGACTCGTCGAGTCGGAACGGATATCGCACTTGTACCTGGTGCCGACCATGTACGTGCGGCTTCTGCGGCTTGCCGAAGACGAGCGGCGCCGCCACGACCTCAGCTCGGTGAAGTTCGTCGCCTCGACCGGCTCGCCCTGCGCCGCCGAGGTCAAGCGGCGGATGATCGACTGGTGGGGCCCCGTCTTCCACGAAACCTATGCCGCCAGCGAACTTGGCTGGATCTCGCACATCGACAGCCACGAGTCCCTGCAGCGACCCGGGTCCGCGGGCCGGGCGATGCCGGGCGTGCGGTTGAAGGTGTTGTCAGCCGAAGGGCAAGAGGTACCGAGCGGGGCCGTCGGACTGCTGCACGCCCGCGACCCGGCCATTCCCGACTTCACCTACGCCAACAACGACGGCGCACGGCGGCAGCTCGAGCGCGACGGCCTCTGGACCCTGGGCGACATGGGCTACCTCGATGCCGAGGGCTATCTCTATGTCGTCGACCGCAAGTCGGACATGGTGATCTCGGGCGGCGCCAACATCTACCCGGCCGAGATCGAGGCGGTGCTGATCGCGATGCCCGGCGTGGCCGACTGCGCTGTGTTCGGCATTCCCGACGCGGAATTCGGCGAAGCCCTGGCGGCGGCGGTGCAGCTCGTCGAGCATGCCGACGTCGATGCGACGCAGGTGCGCGAGTTCCTGCGCGAGCGCATCGCCGACTTCAAGGTGCCGCGCGTCGTCACCTTCCACGAGCAACTGCCGCGCGAAGACACGGGCAAGATCTTCAAGCGCATGCTGCGCGAGCCTTACTGGGCCGATCAGGCGCATCGAATCTAGGCTGAAGTTCCGCCGCGCGGCAGACGAGTTTGCTTTGTGATTCAAGCACTTGGCTTGGAATCCGGGTTCCGTTGTCTGTCTACAGTTTGAGTGC
>JAYSMB010000616.1:0-2538 GCA_043725065.1 Burkholderiales bacterium | reverse complement strand
CTGGTTCTCGCAGGACAACGACGACCGCATCGACGTGCTGCCCGAGAAGAAGCGCTACGAGCCGGGCGAGACGGCGCGGCTGCAGGTGCGCATGCCGTTTCGCGAAGCGACCGCGCTGGTCGCGGTCGAGCGGGAAGGCGTGATCGCGACGCAGGTGGTGACGCTGCGCGGCGACGACCCGACGGTCGAGCTGAAGATCGAGCCGAGCTGGGGGCCGAACGTCTACGTCAGCGTGCTCGCCTTGCGCGGCCGGATCCGCGAGACGCCCTGGTATTCGTTCTTCACTTGGGGCTGGAAGGAGCCGCTCGCGTGGTGGCGCAGCTTTCGCGGCGACGGCAAGGACTGGCAGGCGCCGACCGCGATGATCGATCTCGCCAAGCCGGCGTTCAAGCTCGGCGTCGCGTCGATCAAGGTCGGGCTCGCCGCGCATGAATTGCAGGTGACCGTGACCGCGGACAAGCCGCAATACGCGGTCCGCCAGAAGGCGATGGCGCGCATCAAGGTGATGCAAGGCGGCAAGCCGCTGGCCGGCGCCGACGTGGCGTTCGCCGCGGTCGACGAAGGTCTGCTCGCCTTGCGCGGCAACGACTCGTGGAACCTGCTCGAAGCGATGATCCACGAGCGCGCCTGGGGCGTGGAAACGAGCACGGCGCAAAGCGAAATCATCGGCCGCCGTCACTACGGCAGAAAGGCCGTCGCCGCGGGCGGCGGCGGCGGCCGCGGCGCCACCCGCGAGTTGTTCGACACCTTGCTCGTGTGGAAGCCGAGCATCGTGCTCGACGCCAACGGCGAAGCCACCGTCGAGGTGCCGCTCAACGATTCGCTGACCAGCTTCAGGCTGGTCGCGATCGCCGACGCCGAGGTACAGAAGTTCGGCACCGGCAGCACCAGCATTCGCGTCACGCAGGATCTGCAGGTGCTGGCCGGCCTGCCGCCGCTGGTGCGCGACGGCGACCAGTTCAGCGCGATGCTGACCTTGCGCAACACCACCCAGCGCGAGATGAAGGTCCGGGCGACGCTGCAAGGAACGGCCAATCTTCCTGCGGCGAATGGCGAAATCACGCGCGTGCCGATCGCGCTGGCGCCGCAGGACGTCGTGCTCGCCGCCGGGTCGGCGAAAGAAGTCGTCTGGCCGATCGGCGTCCCGGCCGAGGCCTTCAGCATCACCTGGGAAGCGGCGGTCGACGAAGCGAACGCAAGGGATCGATTGAAGGTCACGCAGCTCGTCGCCGCGGCCGTGCCGGTGCGCGTGTGGCAGGCGACGCTGGCGCAGCTCGATGGCACGTTCACGCTGCCGATCGCGGCGCCAGCCGATGCGTTGCCCGAATCGGGCATCAAGCGAGGCGGCCTCAACGTCGCCGTGCAGCCCAAGCTCACCGGCGCACTCCCCGGAATGCGCCGCTTCTTCGAGACCTATCCTTTTGTCTGCCTCGAGCAGAAGATCTCGAAGTCGGTCGGCCTGAAGGACGCGGCGCTCTGGGCCGGCGTGGCCGGCGCGCTGCCGACCTACCTCGACAGCGACGGCCTCGCGAGCTACTTTCCGCCGCGCGAAGGCGACGCGCCGCACGGCAGCGACCGGCTCACCGCCTACGTGCTCGCGGCGACCCACGAAGCCGGATTCGCGCTTCCCGCACCGGCGCGCGACGCCATGCTCGGCGGGCTCACTGCATTCGTCGAAGGCCGCATCGAGCGCAAGTTCTGGTCGCCCCGGCCCGATCTCGACGTGCGCAAGCTCGCCGCGATCGAAGCGCTCTCGCGCTACGGCCGCGCCCAGCCGAAGATGCTCGGCTCGATCAACCTCACGCCCAACCTCTGGCCGACCGCGGCGGTGATCGACTGGCTCGACATATTGAAGCGCGTCGACGGCGTTTCCGATCGCGCGAAGCGTCTCGAAGAAGCGAACCAGATCCTGCGCGGCCGCCTCACCTATGGCGGCACGACGCTGAAGTTCAGCACCGAAGAGAGCGACTTCTGGTGGTGGCTGATGGACAGCGCCGACGCCAACGCGGCGCGCCTCATCCTTGCCGTGCTCGACGATCCGGACTGGCGCGACGACCTGCCGAAGATGGTGCTCGGCTCGCTCGCCCGGCAGCGCCGCGGCGCATGGCTCACGACCACGGCCAACCTCTGGGGCTCGCTGGCGCTCGACAAGTTCTCGGCGAAATTCGAGTCGCGGAAAGTCGCCGGCCGGACCGTCGCCGCGATCGATACGACAGCGGCGAAGGCGGTTGTCGCCGACTGGTCGCGGCAGCCCGAAGGCGCGAGCGCGCGGCTCCTCTGGCCTGCCGCTGCCGGCACGCTCAACGTCACGCAGGAAGGCACGGGCAAGCCGTGGCTCACAGTGCAAAGCCTCGCCGCCATTCCGTTGAAGGCGCCGTTCGCGGCCGGCTACAGCGTGGCGCGCGGCATCAGTGCCGTCGAGCAGAAAGACAAGTCGCGCTGGTCGCGCGGCGATGTAATCAAGGTGCACCTCGAGATCGACGCGCAGGCCGACATGACCTGGGTCGTCGTCAGCGATCCGGTGCCCGGCGGCGCGAC
>JAYSMB010000615.1:0-2256 GCA_043725065.1 Burkholderiales bacterium | reverse complement strand
ACCAAAATACTGAGGCGTGACAAGCACTTGGCGTAGTCGCGGTGCCTACAGGATGGGAGGAACTTCAGTCTAAGGGCATCTTCCCCTGGTACAGCGAAGGTCAGCCGATCCTGTGGTGGTCGCCCGACCCGCGTATGGTCTTGCTGCCCTCGGAATTCCGGCTCGCCCGGTCGCTGAAGAAGACGATCCGCCGCTTCCTGGCGACGCTGGGCTGCGAAGTGCGGTTCGACAGCGCCTTTCGCCGCGTCGTCGAAGCCTGTGCGACGACGCCGCGCGACGGTCAATCGGAGACCTGGATCGTTCCCGAAATGGTCGATGCGTACGCCGCGTGGCACGACGAAGGCCAGGTGCACAGCGTCGAAACATGGATCGACGGCGAGCTCGACGGCGGCCTGTACGGCGTCTCGATCGGCCGGATGTTCTTCGGCGAATCGATGTTCGCGCGCCGCACCGACACGTCGAAGATCGCGCTCGCCGCGCTGGTGGCCTTCTGCCGCGGGCACGGCATCGAGACCATCGATTGCCAGCAGCGCACCGCCCACCTCGCCTCGTTCGGCGGCCGCGAACTCCCGCGCAGCGAGTTCATGCACCGTCTCGGCACGGCACTGGCGATGCCTCCGATCGTCGATTGGACCTATGATTTGGGCCTGTGGCGTCAGCTCGGCATCGATGCCGCTCCCGCCGAGGAGGACGCCGCGTGATGACCCATCCGAAAGAACTCCCGCTCGCCTCGCTGCAGTTCTACGCGACCGCACCCTATCCGTGCAGCTACCTCCCCGGCCGCATGGCACGCTCGCAGGTGGCCACGCCCAGTCACCTGATCCATGCCGATGCGTATTCGGGACTGGTCGCCAACGGCTTTCGGCGCAGCGGCATGTTCACCTACCGGCCGTATTGCGACGGTTGTCGCGCCTGCCAGCCGCTGCGCGTTCCGGTGACCACCTTCGTGCCCACGCGCAGCCAGCGGCGCGCACAACGCGCGCAC
Organism: Burkholderiales bacterium; assembly: GCA_043725065.1. Classification (GTDB taxonomy): domain Bacteria; phylum Pseudomonadota; class Gammaproteobacteria; order Burkholderiales; family Burkholderiaceae_C; genus Schlegelella_A. The sequence goes on along the minus strand of JAYSMB010000615.1, from coordinate 1,271 downwards.
GGCCACCTCGAGGCACGCGTGCTTCGCCTGGGCTTCGTGGCCGAGCACTATCAGCTCTACCTTCGCTACCAGGCCGGTCGCCACATCGGCGGCGGCATGGACCACGACTCGATCGACCAGTACACGCAGTTCCTGCTGCAGAGCCGGGTCAATTCGCGCCTGGTCGAGTTTCGCGAGCCTTCTCCCGACGGCACGGGTGCATTGAAAATGGTGTCGATCCTCGACGTGCTGAACGACGGCCTCTCGGCCGTCTACACCTTCTTCGAGCCCGAGCCGAAAACGAGCTTCGGCACCTACAACGTGCTCTGGCAGATCGAGCAGACCAAGCTGCTGGGCCTGGCCAACGTATACCTCGGCTACTGGATCGATCGGAGCGGCAAGATGGCTTACAAGGCGCAGTTCGGCCCCCACGAGCTTCTCGTGGCGGGCGTTTGGCAACGGGCCGAGGCCGCGGCGCGGGCCGCGGAGGCATAGCCGCGATGGAGTTCAACGTCACTCGGGAGCAGTGGGTCGAACGCTTCGCCCTGCGCATGAGCGTCCTGCAGGCGGGCACCGAGCCCCGCAACTTTCTCGAGACCGCTGAAAAGCTCTGGTCGACGCGTGGCCAGTTCGCGCCCGAGGCCGTCGCCGAGGCGGAAGCGACGATGCGCCGCGGCCGCGCTGCCGCGTCGAGCGATCCCTACGCGAACACCGAGCATCTCGAGCACGTCTTCGGCAAGCTCGGCGCTGTCGATCAGCACGCCGAGCTCGGTGTTGTAGCGCTCCGAGCGGCCATCGATGTTGAGCGAGCTGATGAACAGACGCGCCCGGTCGATGACCAGGATCTTGGCGTGCAGCATGCCCATCGTCGGACCGAAACGGCCGAGCCGGGCTCGCTGGCGCACCAGCGACGGGCTCAGCTCGTAGATCTCGACGCCGCTCTTCAGCATCGGCACGATGTAGCGCTGGTAGCCGGCATACACGACCGGCTCGTCGGTGGCGGCCAGCGAGTTGGTGAGAACGCGCATGCGCACGCCGCGCTTGCCCAGCATCGTGATCGTCTCCATGCCGCCGTCTCCGGGCACGAAATACGGCGAGATCGAGACCGCCTCGGTCTGTGCCGCGCGGGTGAACTCGCCGACGAAGGCGCGCACAGTCCCGGTCCGCGAGTTCAGGCGCGTGCCCGCCGCCTTGTCGAGCGGATCGGCGCGCAGCTCGCTGTGCGCCGGCACCAGGCGCAAGCGTCCGGCAGCGAGGTCGGCCGGCACCTTCACGTACGGCGCGTAGCGTGG
>JAYSMB010000614.1:0-2562 GCA_043725065.1 Burkholderiales bacterium | reverse complement strand
CGGCAGGATCGTGTCGCGCGCCGAGAGGTTGAGTGCATCGGGCAGGGCGATCGCGAACGTGTGCAGCACGGTCGAGCGATGGCTGTAAAGCACGCCCTTCGGGTTGCCGGTGGTTCCCGAGGTGTAGCAGAGCGACGAAGCCCGGTTCTCGTCGAACTCGGGCCAGATGTAGCGGTCGTCCTGGCCGTCGATCAGGTCTTCATAGCAGAGCAGGCCGGGGATCTTGCTGGCCGCCGGCATGTGCGCGCGATCGGTCATCGCGACGAAATGCTTGACGGTCGCAAGCCGCTCCGCCACCGCTTCGACCAGCGGCAGGAAGGTAAGGTCGAAGAACAGCGCCTGGTCTTCGGCGTGATCGGCGATGTATGTCACCTGGTCCGGATGCAGGCGCGGGTTGAGCGTGTGCAGCACCGCGCCCGAGCCCGAGGCGGCGTAGTAGATCTCGACGTGTCGATAGCCGTTCCAGGCCAGCGTGGCGACGCGATCACCGCTCCGGACGCCGAGCCGTGCCAGCGCGTTGGCCATGCGGCGCGAACGGGCCGCGATCTCGCAAAAGGTCGTGCGATGGATGTCGCCCTCGACGCGCCGCGACACCACCTCTTGCTCGCCGTGGTGCCGCTCCGCGTGCACGAGCAGCGAAGAGATCAGCAGCGGCAGCTGCATCATGGAACCGTTCATGTCGTCTCCGTTTTTCCGATCTTGGAAGTCTTCGTTCGCTCACTGCTTTGGATCGACGGGCTTGAGATCACCGCAGTTGCCGCCCAGCCATTTCGCGTTCATCGTCATGTGCGTTACCCGCGTTTGGCCTTCCATCTTCATCGTCGTGGTGATATTGATCAAATACGTCTCGGAGTTGGGGAACGTGGCCTCGCCATCGCTCTCGACTTCCGGCTCGGTGCAAACCGTGTGCCACTTCCATGAACTGCCGTTACGAGAGCTGTAGTCTGTTTTGCAGTTTGTCTGGCGCTGCCAGGCACCGGCGTCGAGGGAAGCCTTGCTCAGGCAAACGCGGTTGTTGCCATCGGCGTCCATCGACATGCCTCTTTCTTTCATCATCGCGTCGAACTTCGCGCGCGCTTCCGGCGGCATGTTCTTCATGCGCTCGAGCGCTTGCGCTCTTTTGACCCCGTCGCCTCCGCGGTCGCTCTTGACCTCCCAAAGTCCCGGCTTGATCGGCGGTGATTGCGCCCCGGCAAGCGCGGGCAAAAGGGCTGCCGCGAAGGCGCAGGAAAGTCGCAAGGCCGATGTCTTCATGTCATTTCCAAGGGGTTGCCGACCGGCTGCCGCCATGCGGCCGGGAAGACGACATTTTGCTCGGTGTTACGCAGCCTCGAAATCGGCGGGCTGCAGCACGATCGGCTGGCCGTGTGGCGTCCGGTCGGCGGCGCGGTCCCAGGCCGTTCGCAGGCAGGCGAGTTCGGCCGCGCTGCCGGCCTGTTTGTCGGCGACCAGTGCTTCGAGCGCAGCCACCCAATGTCGGTAGTAGGTGTCGCCGAGATCGGGGTCGCCCGCGGCTTGCGCAGCCTCGATCTGCTTCGCGAGCGCCGCCGCCCACTCGGGCCAGGTGTAGAGACCGCGCTCGTGCAGGGCGAGCGCCATCGCGAAGGCTTGCGCTTGCCAGGGCTCGCGAAATAGCGGGCCGTCTTCGTCTTGCGGCAGGTGGGGCAGGGCGGCGAGCGCGGCCTTCATGCCGGCTCCAGGTACGGCTCCCACGCGTCGAAGGAAACGCTGACACCTTCTCGTTCGACCTGCGCATCGAGCGCGACGCAGTAGAGCCACCGCGGCTGCTCGCCGAGGCCAAGGGCATGTGCGTCGGCGAAGACATGAGCGCCGTAGGTGCGTTCGATGGTGGCGAGACGGCCGCGCGCATAACCAGGAAGACGAGTGTGGTGGCCGGGGCGATCGGAGCGAATGCGGACCCTGTCGCCAACGGCGAATCGCGCCGGGGCTTGTGGCGGTCGCAGTGTCGGTGCGCCTCGTGCGAGCACGGCGTCGACATCCTCGGCATGGAGCACGCGCTTGACCGGCGCGGGCGGCCGTCGCATCTTCCCCAAGGCGATCTCGCCGGCGTCGGCCAGGCCGCGCGCGATGAGCAGTCGTTCGAGTGCTGCGAGCCAGATCCGCCAGTAGTCGAGCTTCTTGTAGTCGGACAAGGTCTCGCGGGCGGCGCGGCTCATGTCGATGTTCCACATACCGGTCGCGCCCATCGCCAATGTCAGCGCCATGGCGCGCGCTTCCCAGGCCGCGTGGAAGGGACCGTCTTCGGGCTTGGCAACGATGCGGCCGTGGCCGATCTGGCCGCCAAGGTCGGCATGCGTGACGTAGCTCATCGGCCGCTCGGCGCCAGGGCGAGCCCCGTGCCGATCATCGAATCGCGCGTCACGAGCTCGCTGAGTTGCGTTTCGTCGAGGGCCTCGGTTCCCGCCGGCCGCTGCGGGATCACGAGGTAGCGCACTTCGGCAGTCGAATCCCAGACCCGGATGCCAGTACTCTCGGGCAGCGTCACGCCGAAATCGGCCAGCACGCCGCGCGGATCGGCGACGGCGCGCGAGCGATAGGGAG
>JAYSMB010000613.1:0-2732 GCA_043725065.1 Burkholderiales bacterium | reverse complement strand
CGGAGGATCCGGCCCAGTTCGTGATCGGTGCGCTGGCGCCGGCAAACGTGCAGTCGATCGTGGTCGACGAGGAGCGCCATGCGATGGACGGGGTCGTCGACGAAGAGAACCTCGCGATCGCGATCGGTCGCGGCGGTCAGAACGTGCGGCTGGCCTCCGAGATGACCGGCTGGCGCATCAACATCATGACGGCGGAAGAGTCGGCGACCAAGCAGGCCTCGGAGTCGGAACATGTGCGCAAGCTGTTCATCGACAAGCTCGACGTCGACGCCGAGGTCGCCGACATCCTGATCAACGAGGGCTTCGCGAGCCTCGAGGAAGTGGCCTACGTGCCGATGCAGGAGATGCTCGAGATCGAGAGCTTCGACGAAGACACCGTCAACGAACTGCGCACCCGCGCCAAGGACGCGCTGCTGACGATGGAGCTGGCGAAGGAAGAAGGCGTCGGCGACGTGTCGCAGGACCTGCGTGACCTCGAAGGCCTGACGCCCGAGCTGATCGGCAGGCTGGCGGTCGGCGGCGTGCACAAGCGCGACGACCTGGCCGACCTGGCCGTCGACGAGCTGGTCGAGATGACCGAGGTCGACGAGGCGCAGGCCAAGACGCTGATCATGAAGGCGCGTGAACACTGGTTCACGACCTGATCGCCGCACGCACGCCGGCCCGCTAGAACGACAGACTGCAGACTGCAACACCAAGGAACGCTACCCATGGCTTCGACCACCGTCGCCCAACTCGCCGCCGAGCTGAACCGCTCAGCCGCGGCGCTACTCGAGCAGCTGCAGTCGGCTGGCGTCAGCAAGGCGTCGACGGACGATTCGCTGACCGATTCCGACAAGGAGCGCCTGCTCGATCACCTGCGCGTCTCGCACGGCACCGTGGCGGGCACCGAGCGCAAGAAGATCACGCTGACGCGCAAGTCCACCAGCGAGATCAAGCAGGCCGATTCGAGCGGCAAGGCCCGCACGATCCAGGTCAAAACGCTCAAGACGCGCACGTTCATCAAGCGCGATGACGCGGTGCCTGCCGTCGAGGAGCCGGCCGAGTCGGTGATCGACGACAAAGAACTCGCGCGCCGCGAAGAGGAAGCCCAGGCCCAGGCCGAGCTGCTGCGCCGCCAGGAGGCCGATCTGGTCGAGAAGCGCCGCCTGCGCGAAGAGCAGGAGGCGCGCGAGCGCGAGCTCGCCGCCTCGGCCGCGCGTGAAGCAGCCGACAAGCTGGCCACCGAAAAGGCCGACGCCGCGCTCGTCGCCGCCTCGGCGCCGCCGCCCAAGCCCAAGACCGTCGAGGAAGCGAAGGCCGACGCCGCGAAGGCGGCCGAGGCGCCCGCACCCGCGCCGGTCGAGCCGGTCAAGCCGGCGCTGCGCGTGATCAAGGCCGCCGACGTCGTCGACGAAGAGAAGCAGCGCGCCGCCGACCTGGCGAAGCGCCGCAAGGCGGCCGAGGACGAAGCCTCGGCAATCCGCGCGATGATGAACGCGCCGAAGAAGGTGCTGGTCGCGAAGAAGCCGGAAGAGGTCAAGCCGGCCGCGGCCGAGATCAAGGGCACGATCCACAAGAAGGTCGGCGCTCCGGGCGCGGCGACCACCACCGCCGCGAAGCCGGGCGACAAGAAGGCCGTCAAGTCCGAGAAGCTCTCGTCGAGCTGGGCCGACGACGCCAAGAAGCGCAGCGCGCTCAAGCCGGGCCAGCGTGCGCCGGCGGGCGGCAATCGCCCGGGCTGGCGCGCGCCGCGTGCCGGACGCCGCGGCGAACGCAACGACGGTGCCCCGTCGACCTTTGTCGCGCCGGCCGAGCAGCAGGTGCAGGAAGTGCATGTGCCCGAGACGATCAGCGTCGCCGATCTGGCGCACAAGATGTCGGTGAAAGCCTCCGAGGTCATCAAGCAATTGATGAAGCTGGGCCAGATGGTCACCATCAACCAGCAGCTCGACCAGGAGACGGCGATGATCGTCGTCGAGGAAATGGGGCACACCGCGCTGGCCGCCAAGCTCGACGATCCGGACGCCTTCCTCGAGGAAGAGACCGAAGCCGACGCGGAGCACGAGTCGGTGCCGCGCGCGCCGGTCGTCACCGTCATGGGCCACGTCGACCACGGCAAGACTTCGCTGCTCGACTACATCCGCACCAGCCGCGTCGCCGCGGGCGAAGCGGGCGGCATCACGCAGCACATCGGCGCCTATCACGTCGAAACGCCGCGCGGCATGATCACCTTCCTGGACACCCCCGGCCACGCCGCGTTCACGGCGATGCGGGCACGCGGTGCCAAGGCGACCGACATCGTCATCCTCGTCGTCGCTGCCGACGACGGCGTGATGCCGCAGACCAAGGAAGCGATCGCCCATGCGAAAGCGGCCGGTGTGCCGATCGTCGTGGCGATGAACAAGATCGACAAGCCGGAAGCGAACATCGAAAGGCTCAAGTCCGAGCTGGTGGCCGAGCAAGTCGTGCCGGAAGACTTCGGTGGCGACTCGCCGTTCGTCGGCGTCTCGGCGAAGACCGGCCAGGGCATAGACACCCTGCTGGAGCAAGTCTTGCTGCAGGCCGAAGTGCTCGAGCTCAGGGCACCCAAAGACACGATGGCCAAGGGCCTCGTCATCGAAGCGCAGCTCGACAAGGGCCGCGGCCCGGTCGCGACCGTGCTGGTGCAAAGCGGCACGCTCAAGCGCGGCGACGTCGTGCTGGCGGGCTCGAGCTTCGGCCGCGTGCGCGCCATGCTCGACGAAGACGGC
>JAYSMB010000612.1:0-1692 GCA_043725065.1 Burkholderiales bacterium | reverse complement strand
GGTCGAAGCGACCGAGCTGCCGAAGCTGAAGAAGGCGGAGAAGCACGACATCGACGTCGTCATCGACCGCATCCGCGTCCAGCCCGGCATCGAGCAGCGGCTCGCCGAAAGCTACGAAGCGGCGCTGCGCATCGCCGACGGGCGCGCGCTCGCGGTCGAGATCGCAGAAGCGACCGGCGGCGGCGAACCGGGCCTGCGCGTCAAGGCCGCGCCGCGCGAGCATCTGTTCTCGAGCAAGTTCTCCTGCCCGATGTGCGACTACTCTTTGCCCGAGCTCGAGCCGCGCCTGTTCTCCTTCAACTCGCCGGTCGGCGCGTGCCCGAGCTGCGGCGGCCTCGGCGTGACCACCGTGTTCGACGCCGAGCGCGTCGTCGCCTTTCCGTCGCTGAGCCTCGCCAGCGGCGCGGTCAAGGGCTGGGACAAGCGCAACGGCTACACCTTCTCGCTGCTCGAAAGCGTCGCCCGCCACTACGGCTTCGACATCGACACGCCGTTCGAGGACCTGCCCGCCCCGGCGCGCGAGGTGCTGCTGCGCGGCTCCGGCAAGGACGACATCAAGTTCGTCTACGAAGCCGAAGGCGCGCGTGGCAAGAACCGACAGGTCAAGCGCAAGCACCCGTTCGAAGGCATCCTTCCCAACCTCGAACGGCGCTTCAAGGAAACCGATTCGGTCGCTGTGCGCGAAGACCTGATGCGCTACCAGAGCGCCAAGCCCTGCCCGGATTGCGAGGGCGCGCGCTTGCGCGTCGAGGCGCGCAACGTCTTCATCGTTGACACAAAAAGCGGCGAGCGCGAGCCGATCTTTCGCCTCGAGCACTTCACCCTGCGCGAAAGCCTGGCCTGGTTTGGGCGCGTCGAGCTGCAGGGCGCGAAAGCCGAGATCGCCGACAAGGTGATCCGCGAGATTTGCTCGCGCCTGAAGTTTCTCAACGACGTCGGCCTGCAGTACCTGAGCCTCGATCGCAGCGCCGAAACGCTCTCGGGCGGCGAAGCGCAGCGAATCCGACTGGCCTCGCAGATCGGCTCGGGCCTGACCGGCGTGATGTACGTGCTCGACGAGCCTTCGATCGGCCTGCATCAGCGCGACAACGAGCGCCTGATCGACACCCTGCGCCATTTGCGCGACCTGGGCAACAGCGTGCTCGTGGTCGAGCACGACGAAGAAGCGATTCGCGCCGCCGACCACGTGATCGACATGGGCCCGGGGGCCGGCGTGCACGGCGGTCGGGTGATGGCCGAAGGCACGCCCGAGCAGGTGGCCGCGTCGGCGGAATCGCTGACCGGCCGCTATCTCGCCCATACGCTCAAGATCGCCGTGCCCGAACGCCAGGCGCCGCCGCCGGCCCAAGCCTGGTTCCACATCTCGGGCGCGCGCGGCAACAACCTGAAGAACGTCTCGGTCGCATTGCCGGTCGGCCTGTTCACCTGCGTCACCGGCGTCTCGGGCTCGGGCAAGTCGACGCTCATCAACGACACGCTCTACGCCGCGGTCGCCAAGAGCCTCTACCACAGCCACGCCGAGCCGGAGCCGCACGACACCATCACCGGCCTCGAAGCGTTTGACAAGGTGATCAGCGTCGACCAGTCGCCGATCGGCCGCACGCCGCGCTCGAATCCGGCCACCTACACCGGCCTCTTCACGCCGATCCGCGAGCTCTTCGCCGAGGTGCCGGCGGCGCGCGAGCGCGGCTA